>JAGQUI010000012.1 GCA_020438595.1 Propionibacteriaceae bacterium
CGAAGGAACCGTCCCCGCGGCTCGCGGGGACGGTTCCGTTCCGGTTCAGTTGGGCGCGGGGGCCTTCGCCAGCGTCCGGGTCGAACCGACGGACGCGACGATCACGCAGGCCATCGCCACGATCTCGACCGCACTGAGCTGCTCGCCCAGCACGACCAGCGCGGCCAGCGCGGCAACCGCCGGCTCGAGGCTCATCAGGATGCCGAACACCCCGGCGGGGATGCTGCGCCGGGCCACCATCTCCAGCCCGTACGGGATCACCGAGCTCATCACGCCCACCACGGCGGCCAGCCACAACACCTGCCACTGCCACATGGACGCGCCCCCGGCGATCACCCCGGGCACCAGGAACACCAGGGCACCGACCAGCGAACCGACGCTTACCCCGGTGACGCCCTCCCAGTACCGTCCGGTCGGCCCCGACAACACGATGTAGCCCGCCCACGCGACGCCGGCCAGCAGGGCGAAGCCGATGCCGATCCAGTCCACCGTGGCCGGGAACACCCCCAGCAGGGTCACGCCGATCGCGGCCAGCGCCACCCAGAGCAGGTCGCGGACGCGCCGCGAGCCGACCAGCGCCACCGCCAGCGGACCGAGGAACTCGATCGTCACCGCCAGCCCGATCGGGATCCGCGCGAACGACTGGTAGATCGCCCAGTTCATGGTGGCCAGCGCCACGCCGTAGCCGAGCACCACCCGCCACTCGACCCAGGTGCGTCCGCGCAACCGGGGACGGGCGAACGCCCAGAAGACCAGCGCCGCCACGGCCATCCGCAGCCAGGCCACCGCCGTGGGGGCGGTGAGGGCGAACAGCGACTTCGCGAACGCCGCGCCCACCTGGACGGAGACGATCGCCCCCAGCACCAGCCACACCGGGCTCAGCCAGGCGGGCAGGCCGGACCGCTGATCGGACGAGCTCATGCCAGCGCCGCGCACCGGGCGTACGCCGGACAGGTCACGAGGTGGTCGTTGAACAGGCCCACCGCCTGGGCGAACGCGTAGACGATCGTCGGCCCGCAGAACTTCAGGCCGGCCTTCTTCAGCCGCTTCGACAGCTCGTCGGTGCGCGGGTCGGTGGCGGGCACCTGCGCCAGTTCGGTGAGCGCACGCTGCATCGGCCGCCCGTCCACGGCGCTCCAGATGAAGGCGCTGAACCCGCCCGGGTGGGTGGCCTCGATACGCTGCCACGCCTGCGCGTTGGTGATCGCCGCCTCGATCTTGCCGCGGTGCCGGACGATCCCTGCGTCCGCGAGCAGCCGGGTCACCTCCGGCTCACCCCAGGTGGCGACCACGTCCGGGTCGAAGCCGCCGAACCCGGCGCGGAACGCGTCCCGCTTGCGCAGGATCGTGTACCAGCTCAGCCCGGCCTGGAACCCGTCCAGCACGAGCTTCTCGTACAGCGCCCGCGCGTCGTGCTCAGGGACGCCCCACTCGTCGTCGTGGTAGGCGACGTAGAGCGCGTCCGTGCCGCACCAGCCGCACCGCTCGCCCATGCCGTCGTCCTCCCCATCGCCGAGTTGTCAGAGTCTGGCGTCGCCATAGCGACGGGAGAGTCTGACAAGTCGGCATGGTAGTGGGGACGGGCGCGGGTCAGCCGTCCTTCTCCAGCGAGAGCCTGAGGTCGCCGGACCCGTCGACGGAGAGCGCGTAGGTGTACTCGCCCGGCGTCAGCGGCCACTCCTCACCAACGTCGGTCGGCACCAGTTCGTAGCTCCGTCCGTCCAGCGTGACGCCGACCAATGGGTACCGGTACACGGGTTGACCCGTGGAGACCATGTCCGCCGATCCACCGGGGTCGAGGGTTCCGAAGCCGATCTGGACGCCGTCATCCAGCTCGACCGTGAGCCCGGTCAGGCGGACGGTGGTGTCGTTGCGCACCCGGAACGTGACCTGGCCCTGCACCGAAGCGGAACCGGACGGGACCGCCGGCGAGACGACCGGCGAGGTCGACGACCCGGACCCGGCGACGAATCGGACGAGCCTGTTCCCGTCCTGGTCGCGCAGTTCGAGCGTCGTGTCGGTCAGGCGGTACCGGACCTCACCGCCGAGGCTCGCGCGCAGCATGAGCCAGATCACCTTCGCCTGGCCCGCCCCGCAGCCCGCGCCGGTGGCCGTCTGCTCGCCGAACGCCAACTGGTCGCCGTCGACGGTGTAGTCAGCGGTGAACCGGCCGCAGGTGGCGTCCAGGCTCGCGGTGCCGTCGGCCAGCCGCAGGGTCGCGGCGATGTCCGGGTCGACGCTCGTGTGCGCCCTTCCTCCGTCGTCCGCCGCACCCCACAGGTCGGTCGCCACCCAGAGGGTTCCGGTGAGCGTCGGGGCCGCCATCGATCCGGCTGCGCTGCGGAACCGCAGCACCACCGTGCCGGCGTCGTCCAGGAATTCCAGTTCGTCCCCGTCGCGCTGCACCCGTGTCGTGTCCATCAGGGCCCGCTCGAAGCGCTGCTGCTGGGCGATGTGGCAGCCCAAGGCCGTGTGTGCCCCCCAGTTGCCGAACGAGATCCGGTCGCCGTCCATCCGGTAGTCGGCACCGACGCCGTTGCACGGATCGGCACCGGACATCGTGGTCGCATCGAACTCCAGCCAAGGGACGCTCTCCCGGCGCGCGGTCGATGCGCTCTCCACGACCGGCCGCCCCCCGATCTCGGTGGCGAGCCAGCGCGTCCCGGTCAGCACCACCGGAGCCGCGGACGGCGAGCCGACCGGCACCGCCGGCACCGCGCCCGGGCGATTCAGGTACCAGGCCCCCGCGCCAATCCCGGCGACGAGAAGCACGGCTGCCGCCGCGGCGAGCCAGCGCCACGAGCGACGCCCGACCGGCACCCGTCCCGCCGCCTCACCCCGCGCGATGACCTCATCGACGTCGACCACAATCGCCGGTCGCCCGGACGCCGCCTTCCGCAGGCCCTCGGCGAACACCTTCTCCATCTCGTCCATCACTGCTGTCCTCGGTCCAGGCGCGACCGCAGCTGCCGCGTCGCGCGGTGTACGTGGGAGCGGGCGGTGGCCTCGGCGCAGCCGAGCGCGTCCGCGATGTCGGCGTAGTCGAGGTCGGCGTAGAAGCGCAGCACCACCGCCGTCCGCTGGACGGGCTTCAGCTCCCCGCACAGCCGCCACACCTCGTCGGACGCCGCCAGCGCGTCGGCCGCGTCCGGACTGACCGGTGCCGAGCGCAGCCGCTCCGGCTCGGCCACCGGCAGCGAGCGGGGCCGCCGCCGGATCACGCCGAGGCACGCGTTCACCACCGTCCGGTGCACGTAGGCCTCGAACTCGTCACCGGTGGGCAGGTCGTCCCAGCGCCGGTAGAGCCCCACGAACGCGTCCTGCACGGCGTCGCGCGCGTCCTCGGCGTTGCGGGTGATCAGCCAGGCCAGGTCGCCGAACCGGTCGCTGCGGGCGCGCACGAACTCCGTGAACGACGCGTGCCCAGCCTCCACCGCCAGCCCCGTCCCTCCGAGTTCTGCTCCCACGCCCCTGACAAGTCGCCGGGAGGGGGGTTCGTTGCACCCCATCCCAACAGGAAGTGAAACAACCTCCCGTGTTCAGGAGGCAACTTCACTCCATCTCGTGGTGACCGCCCTAGGGTCAGGGTATGGACGCACCCTGGGTCAGGCACTACCAGCCGGGGGTCCCGGCAGAGATCGAACTCCCCACCGAGTCGCTGGTCGCGCTGTACGAGCGCTCCGTCCGGGAGGCCGGAGACTCCATCGCCACCGAGTTCTTCGGACGCACCACCACCTACGCCGAGCTAGGCGAGCAGATCGAGCGGGCCGCCGAGGGCCTGCACCGGCTCGGCGTGACCGCCGGCGACCGGGTCGCGATCGTGCTGCCGAACTGCCCCCAGCACGTGGTCGCCTTCTACGCGATCCTGCGGCTGGGCGCGATCGTGGTCGAGCACAACCCGCTGTACACCGAGCGCGAACTGCGCCACATCTTCGAGGACCACGCCGCCCGCGTCGCGATCTGCTGGGACGTGGCGGTGCCCAAGCTGAAGTCGCTGCCCGGGGACGTCCCGCTGCGGCACATCGTCTCGGTGAACATGCTGAACGCCTTCCCGAAGCTGAAGAAGCTGGCCCTGCAGCTGCCGGTGAAGAAGCTGCGCCAGACCCGCGACCGGCTGACGAAACCCGCTCCGGGCACGAAGAGCTGGGAGAAGCTGCTGGACGCGCCGCGGCTCGCCCGATCCCACCCCCGGCCGGGGGTGCACGACCTCGCCGTGATCCAGTACACGTCCGGCACCACCGGCGTGCCCAAGGGCGCGATGCTCAGCCACTACAACCTGTTCGCCAACGCGCGGCAGGGCGAGGCGTGGATGCACGGCGCGCAGTACCGCAAGGAGACGTTCTACGCGATCCTGCCGCTGTTCCACGCGTTCGGCATGACGCTGTTCCTGACCTACGGCATCCTCAAGCAGGCCCGGATCGTGCTGTTCCCCGCCTTCGACGTCGATCTGGTGCTGGACGCAGCGAAGAAGTCGCCGCCCACCGTCTACTGCGCGGTGCCGCCGATCTATGAGAAGACCGCGACCCGGGCGAAGGAGCGCGGCATCTCGCTGAAGTCGGCGAAGTACTGCATCTCGGGCGCGATGAACCTGCCGGACTCGGTGGTCGAGCTGTGGGAGTCGGTCTCGGGCGGGCTGCTGGTGGAGGGCTACGGCATGACCGAGGCGTCCCCGGTGTGCCTGGGCAACCCGTTCGCGCCGTCCCGGCGGACGGGGACGATCGGCGTCCCGTTCCCGAGCACGCTCATGAAGGTGGTGGACCCCGAGGACCCGAAGCGGGAGGTGGCGCAGGGCGAGCGCGGCGAGCTGCTGGTCAAGGGACCGCAGGTGTTCGGCGGCTACTGGAACAACTCCGAGGAGACCGCGAGGGCCCTGCTGCCGGACGGCTGGCTGCGCACCGGCGACGTGGTCACGGTGGACGCGGACGGCTTCACCACCATCGTCGACCGGGTGAAGGAGCTGATCATCACCGGCGGCTTCAACGTGGCCCCGTCCGAGGTGGAGGCGGTGCTGCGCGGCCACCCGGACCTGACCGACGCGGCCGTGGTCGGCGTCCCGGCCCCGTCCGGCGGCGAGCGGGTGGTGGCGGTGGTGCTGCTGCGTCCGGGCGCGACGCTGGACGAGGCCGCCCTGAAGGCGTGGTGCCAGGAGCGGCTGGCCGGCTACAAGGTGCCGCGCGAGATCGCCGCGCTGAACGACCTGCCCCGCTCGATGCTCGGCAAGGTGCTGCGCAAGCAGGTCCGCGAGGAGTTCCTCGCCACCCGCGGGGACGGTTCCTGACGGTTCAGCTTGTCCACAGGTCCACCGTCCCGTCCTCCGGCAACCGGGGACGGTTCCCGGCGGTCCGGGTTTTCCACAGCCCACCACCCGGCACGGAGGACGGGGGCTCCGGCTCGGCCGAGCGGCTGCGTTCGGGCTGGTCAGCTCCAGGATGGACGGACGGCGACGGCTGAGGCCGAGGCTCGTGAAGAGGGGGCCGGACTGCGGAGGCCGGCAAGCCGCGCGGCATCTCCCCTTGCCAAGGCCTTGTGGATAAACCGGACCGTCCGGAACCGTCCCCGGCCACCGACCGTGGGACATCAGCAGCTGTGGATAGCCGGACCGTCCGGAACCGTCCCCGTTCTGCGTCAGCGGGGTTCTTCGAGGAGCTCGGGGACGACGTCCTCGTCGGCACGGACCCACGGCAGGACGGACCAGCCGGACTGGCGGACGATGTAGCCGACCGCGATCACGACGGTGAGGCCGCACGCGATCGCGCCGATGGCGAGCGTCCAGCGCGGACCCCAGACGTCGCCGATCCAGCCGATCAGGGGCGCGCCCAGCGGCGTCCCGCCGAGGAAGATCGCCTGGTAGAGCGCCATCACCCGGCCCCGCATCACCGGCTCGGTGGCCAGCTGCACGGACGCGTTGGCCGCCGTCATCACAGTCAGCGCGGTCAGCCCGGTCGGCACCAGGAAGAACGCGTACCACCAGAAGCCCGGCGCGAGCGCCAGCCCCGTCACCGCGATCGAGAACCCGGCCAGCGCCCCGATGATCAGCCGCAGCCGCAGGCGCGCCCGGCGCGCAGCGAGCAGGCCCGCGGCCAGCGAACCGATCGCCAGGATCGAGCCCAGCAGGCCGTACAGCTCGGCGCCGGCGTGGAACACCGCCGTCGACATCAGGGCGTTGGTGATCTGGAAGTTCATCCCGAACGTGCCGAGCATGAACACGATGAACATCAGCAGGATGATGTCCGGCCGCCCGCGGACGTAGCGCAGGCCGTCCCGCACCGCGCCCCTCCGTTTCGCGAACGGGACGGGCAGCAGTTCGTCGTCCCGCATCATCATCAGCGCCACCAGCACAGCGACGAAGCTCAGCCCGTTGAGCAGCAGCGCCGGCCCGACCCCCCACCAGGCGATGGTGAGGCCGGCCACGGCGGGCCCGATCAGCCGGGCGCCGTTGAACGAGGTGGTGTTCAGCCCGACCGCGTTCGGGATCAGCCGCTCGCTCACCATCTCGGGCGCGAACGCCTGCCGGGCCGGGCCGTCGAACGCCGCCGCGACGCCGAGCAGGAAGGCCAGCAGGTACACGTGCCACAGCTGCACCCAGCCGGCGATGGTCAGCCCGGCCAGGGTCAGCCCGACCGCGGCCTGGGCGACCTGGGTGTAGATCAGCAGCCTCCGCTTGGGAATCCGGTCGGCCACCGCCCCGGCGTACGGCGCGAGCAGGGCGATCGGCAGGAACTGCAGGCCGGTGGTGATGCCCAGCGCGGACGCCGAGTTCGCGGTCAGGATCGTCAGCACCAGCCAGTCCTGGGCCACCCGCGCCATCCAGGTGCCGATGTTGGAGATCAGGCCGCCGGTCCAGAACAGCCGGTAGTTGCGGATGCCGAGGGAGGCGAACATCGGCACCCGCTCGGCGGTCAGGGCAGCGCTCACTTCTCCAGCACCCGGTTCAGCAGCTCCGTGGCCCCCCTGAGGACGGTCAGTTCGTCGTCACTCAGCCCCTGCAGCTTGCGCACCATCCAGTCGTCACGGGCGCGGACGGTGGCGTCCAGCAGGGCGCGCCCGGCGTCGGTGAGCGCGACGAGCTTCGAGCGTCCGTCGGCCGGGTTGTCGCGGGTGGCGACCAGGCCGCGCTCGGCCAGGCAGTTCACCGTCTTCGTCATGGACGGCGGCGCGATCCGCTCCGCGTCCGCCAGCTCGCCGGGCGTGCGCGGTCCGTCCAGCAGCTTGAACAGCACGCTCGCGTGGTGTGGCGCCAGCTCGGCGTCCGACTCGAACCGGACGCGGCGGCTGACCTGCTGGCAGGCCATCCGGACGTCGTTCGCGAGGTGCTGGATCGTTTCCATGATGCTTAGCCTAACTCATTAGTTCAGCTAAGTATTCCGGAGTCGGGCGTCGTGGCCCGCCGCGGACGGCTCAGAGGGAAGCGGCCCAGGCCACCAGCGCCGGGTGGGCGAGGCTGTCCAGCACCAGATCGGCGCCGAGGGCCGGGTGGTCGGGCGAGGGCACCGCGACCACGGTCATGCCGGCGGCCCGGGCGGCGGCGACGCCGGTGGTGGTGTCCTCGAACGCCACGCAGTCGGTCGCCGGCACGCCCAGCAGGCCGCAGGCGGCAAGATAGAGGTCCGGCGCCGGCTTCGGGACCGGCACCTCGTCCGCGGCCACGACCGCGCCGAAGGTCCTGGTCAGCCCGGCGCGGGTGAGCGTCACGTCCAGGACGGCGCGCGGGGAGTTGCTGGCCACACCGATCGGCACCCGGTGGCGCAGCAGGTCCACGAGTTCCAGCGCGCCGGGCATCGGTTCGGCCTCGCGCAGCGTCACGTCAGCGAAGGTGCGCAGCACGTCGGCCTGGATCGCGGCCTCGTTGCCGACCTCTCCGAACACCTCCGCCATCATCGCGACCGTCGCCGGCACGCTCTTGCCGATGAACCGCGCCTTCTCCTCCGGCCCGTACGAGAGCCCGCGCGAGGCGAACACGGCCGTCTCGGCCACCGTCCAGAGGGGTTCGGTGTCCATCAGCAGGCCGTCGCAGTCGAACACCACGCCTGCCGGACGCAGCGACGCCAGCGCGCTGTTCACCGTCCAACCCCGCAGACGCTCCCGAAATTCGTCGTTGCTCCCGAAATTTCGGGAGCGTTCTCGAGTTTCGGGAGCGTTTGGGCGGGGGTCCCGGGGTCAGGGCTCACGGGACGCCCACCAGCCCTTCAGCTCGCGGATCGCCCGCTCCTCGCCCAGCGGGCCGTCCTCCATCCGCCGCTCGAGCAGGAACTTGTACGCCTGGCCGACCTCGCGGCCCTGGCTGATGCCGAGCACCTCCATGATCTGCGTGCCGTCGAGGTCGGGACGGATCGCGTCCAGCTCCTCCTGGGCGGCGAGCTCGTCGATCCGCCACTCCAGCTCCTCGTACGCGCGGCGCAGCTTCTGGGCCTTGCGCACGTTGCGGGTGGTGCAGTCCGAGCGGGTCAGGATGTGCAGGTGCTCCAGCTGGTCGCCGGCGTCGCGGACGTAGCGGCGCACCGCCGAGTCGGTCCACTCGCCGTCCGCGTAGCCGTGGAAGCGCAGGTGCAGTTCGACGAGCTTGGCGACCGCCCTGATCTCCTGGGTGGAGAACCGCAGCGCCTGCATCCGCTTCGCGGTGAGCTTGGCCCCGACCACGTCGTGGTGGTGGAACGACACCTTGCCGCCCGGCTCGAACCTCCGGGTCTTCGGCTTGCCGATGTCGTGGAAGATCGCCGCCAGCCGGTTCACCAGGTCGGGTTCGTGCCCGCGGGCCTGCTCCAGCTCGATCGCCTGGTCGAGCACGGTCAGCGTGTGCTCGTAGACATCCTTGTGCCGGTTGTGC
This sequence comes from Propionibacteriaceae bacterium, assembly GCA_020438595.1. The sequence continues at coordinate 8,825 of JAGQUI010000012.1, forward strand.
TCGTCGCGCTCCATCTTCAGCGCCGGCAGCTCGGGCAGCACGATCTCGGCGAGCCCGGTGTCGACCAGCAGGTTCAGTCCCGGACGCGGGTTGTCGGTGAGCAGCAGCTTCACCAGCTCGTCGCGGATCCGCTCGGCCGACACGATCGTGATCCGGGACGCCATCTGCGTCATCGCCGCGACCACGTCCGGGTCGGGGTGGAAGCCGAGCTGGGAGACGAACCGGGCCGCACGCATCATCCGCAGCGGGTCGTCGGAGAACGACAGCTCGGCCGCGGCCGGCGTCCGGATCACCCCGGTGACCAGGTCGGCGAGCCCGCCGAAGGGGTCCAGCAGCTCGCCGTCGCCGACCCGCAGCGCCATCGCATTGACGGTGAAGTCGCGCCGGACCAGGTCGCCGCCGAGGTGGTCGCCGAAGACGACCTCGGGCTTGCGGGTGTGGTCGGCGTAGCTGTCGGCGCGGAACGTGGTGATCTCCACCACCCACTCGGCGCCGTCGTCCTCGCGGATCCGGCAGGCGATCGTGCCGAACTGGCGGCCCACGTCCCAGACCGCGTTGGTGACCTTCCGCACGAGCGCCTCGATCTCGTCGGGACGGGCGGACGTGGTGTAGTCGAGGTCGTTGCCGAGCCGGCCCATCAGTGCGTCCCGCACCGACCCGCCGACCAGGTAGAACTCGTGGCCCGCGCGCTCGAACTGCCGGGCCAGCCGCCGGACCCGGGGCCCCGCGTCGCGCACGCTCGTCAGGGCGGCGCGCTGCGCATCGGTCAGGCTGGGCACGACCGCATACTCTACCGGCCCCCTTCAGCACCGGCGGCCCGCCCGGGAATGGGGGACGGTTCCGATTCGGTTCACTCCCGGCCAACGACGGGAGATGTGCACGGAAAAGGAACCGTCCCCGCGAACCGGAAATCCCGTGAACCGGATTGGGGACGGTTCTTGCGAACCGGAAAGGAACCGTCCCCGCGAACCGGAAAGGAACCGTCCCCGGTTCGGCCCGGGTCAGGACGCGAGCAGGCCGTGGGCCAGCCGGGCGGCATCGCGGCGGTTGTCCACACCGAGTTTGCGATAGATCGACTTCAGGTGGGTCTTGAGGGTGTTCTGGGAGATGAACAACGCCTGGTGGATCTCGGCCGCGGTCAGGGTGGTGGCGAGGTAGCCGAGCACCTCCCGCTCCCGTGCGCTGAGCACCGTGTCGCCGGCCGCCAGGTTGCCCGGGTGGTCGGCGATCAGGCTCGCGAGGAACGCCTCGTGGGCGGAGCCCCGGGCGGCGTGCTCGATCAGCAACTCCGCGAGCGCCGGGTCGGGACGCCTGAACGCGCGGCGCAGGTCGGACGCGGCCGCGAGCCCGAGGGCTTCCTCCAGCATCACGTGGGCGGCGTCCGTCGCCCCGTCCTCGTGCCGGCACAGGGCGGTCAGGGTGAGCGCCCCGACCCGGATGTACACCGGCGAACCGGCGAGCAGCAGACGCGCCTGGGCCTCGGCCTCCTGGACGCGGCCGAGCGTCCAGTTGAGCTCCGCGGACAGGATCCGGACGGACGGAATGAAGTTGCTCGCTGCGGCCATCTCGTCCAGTGCCGCGAGCGCGTCCGTCCGGTCGCCCCGGAAGGCGGCGATGCCGGCCCGGATGCCGAGCTTGTAGACGCCCCAGGGCAGACCGTGGACGGTGGTGTTGGGCACCTCGGCCAGCAGCCGCTCCGCTTCGGCGATCGCGCCGGGGTCGCGTGCGGCGAGCGCCGTGTGGGCGAGCCAGACTGCGGCCGGCGGGGCGGCCGAGGTGATCGCGCCACCGGCGAGGGCGGCGTGGCGGAACGATTCGAGCGCCCGGGCGTTGTCACCGGACCAGAACGCCAACCAGCCCCGGACGAACGCCTCCACCGCGCCGTCCTCGCGGCGCCAGGCTGCCTGTTCGGGGGCCTGCCCGAGGGCGCGGCGGGCCCCGGCGAAGTTCCCGCCGTAGGCGAGGATCAGGGCGAGATTGACCTGGGCCCGGTCCGCGAGGTCGTCCAGGCCCTCGGCCCGGCACCGGGTCGTCGCCTCGGTGAGCAGGGGCGCGGCCCCGACCTGCCGCAGCCGGAGTCGTGACCAGCCGAGCAGCAGGACCGCGCCGGCGTGCAGCGCGCCGTCCAGTTCGATGTGCTCGTCGAGGAAGCGCTCGACGTCGGCGCACGCGGCGTCGAGCTGGTCCTCCGCGTCGGCAAGGAACAGCCGGGCCAGCCGATCGGTCACGGTGTAGGCGCGGAGCCGGTCGGGGGGCAGGTCGGCGGCGGACAGCCGGGCCCGGTGGGCGAGCCTGGCCGCGGTGTGGACGTCACCGAGGTTGTGCACGCACAGCGCCCGGATGGTCAGGATCTGAGGATCGTCGTGCCACGGCGCGGGCAGGCCCTGGCACAGCGCGTCGACGAGTTCGGAGTCGCCGCGCAGCACGCTGGCCAGCCACTGCGACGTGATCAGCCCGGCCGCGAAGGCGGGCTCCCGGGCGGCCAGCGCGTGGGCGGCCGCCTCATAGGGGTCCACGACCCGGAGCAGGGCGGCGGCCCGCCGGTGCAGGGAGCGCGCCAGCGCGGGATCCCGACGGACGAGCAGCGCCCGGCCCGCCTGCGCCATCACCGGGTGCCACCGGTAGATCGGGTCGCGGTCAGGCCGGAAGACCCGCTCCAGCGGCAGCCCCCTCGAGACCAGTTCCTCGAGCTGCTCGCTCGCCCGGGGCGAGTCGGTGAGGTCTGCGGCGAGCTGCCCGGTGAGCCAGTCGCACGTGCAGCCCTGGAGCACGAAGTCGCCGAGCTGGTCCGGCAGCTGGCCGAGCACGTTCTCGACCAGGTAGTCCGCGAGTTGCGGGAAGGTGTCCCCGGTGTTCAGGCCCGGCACCGGCGTGCCGGAGCCCGTCGAGATCAACGCCAGCCGGACCGCCACCGGCCAGCCCCCGGTCAGGGCCCGCAGCCGATCCGCCTCGGAGTCGTCCAGGTCTCGCCCGAGGCTGAGGGCGGCCTGCTGCACCTCCCTCGCGGTCAGGGCCAGGTCGTCGGGACCGAGCCGGGCCAGCTCACCGCTGGCCAGGAGGCGGGCCAGCCCGATGTCCGGCTCGGCCCTGGTCGAGAGCACCAGGCGCAGGCCCAGGTCACGGCGCCCGACCAGGTCGTGCAGGAGCTCCCTGGCCTCGGCGGTGGAGGCGCACTGCAGGTCGTCGATGACCAGGACGGGCGAATCGGTGCCCGGTCCGGCCGCGTCCACGCTCCGGGCCAGGTGCTTGAGTGCCCCCTCGAGCGTGTTGCGCAGGTGCTCGGGATGCTGGTCGGCGCGGGTGAGCGAGAGCCAGCCGAGCGGGCGCGAGCAGCCGTCGGCCCAGGCGCTGAGGGCGGTCGTCTTCCCGAAGCCGGCCGGGGCGCGCACGGTGGTGACGCGGTGCGCGTCCACCAGTGCGGTCAGGCGGCCCCACAACGCGGGACGGTCGATCGCGTGCGCGGGCAACGCGGGGCGGGTGAACACATGGCCGGGGATCCTCGCTCCCATGGCCGAACGGACGGGTGGCATGACACCGTTCCTTCAGTGGTTGGCGGACCTCTGACTGGCTCAGCCTCAAGTTACCACCGCCTTTCACCCCCGCGGGGTGATGCCCTCCGATCGGGCGGGCGGGACGCTGAGGGCATCGCCGCGAGGGCGGTCGGCGACCCTTGCCCTGATCTGGGCGCCGAGAGACGAATGCTTCACACGAAAGGGAGCCTCACCGTGGACTTCTGGCAATTCTTCTGGCTGATGGTCTGGGGATTCTTCTTCATCCTCTACCTGATGGTGCTCTTCCAGATCATCATCGACATCTTCCGCGACTCGTCGATGAACGGGTGGGTCAAGGCGATCTGGCTGGTGGCGCTGTTCATCGTCCCCGCGATCACCGCGCTCGTCTACATCATCGCGCGCGGCAAGGGCATGAACGAGCGTGAGCTCTCCACCATGCAGCAGTCGAAGGCCGCGACCGACTCCTACATCCGGTCCGTGGCCGCCACGTCCGATCCGGCGACGCAGATCGCCAACGCGAAGTCGCTGCTCGACTCCGGCGCGATCAGCCAGGCCGAGTTCGATCAGCTGAAGGCGAAGGCCCTCGGCTGACGGGAGGTGTTCCGATGAGTTACGGACCAGCCGACCTCTACGTGGTGGAGTTCCCGGCCGGGAGTGCCCCGGCCGAGGTCACCGCGACGCTGAGGGACGTCACCACGGCCGGGGTCGTCACTCTGCTGGACCTCGCCGTGGTGCGGGTCGCGTCGAACGGCGCCCGCACCGTGCTCGAACTGGACGAGTTCGCCGACGACCTCGGCCTGGCCGGCGTGCTGCCGGCGGCCGATGGCCTGATCGGCGAGGACGACCTGGTCGAGCTGACCGAGGGGCTCAGCGACGACTCCATCGCCCTGGTGGTGCTGCTGGAGAACACCTGGGCGCGGAAGATCGCCGAAGCGGTGCAGAACACGTCCGCGCAGGTGCGCTCGGTCGAGCGGTTCACCGCCGAGGTCGTCAACGAGGTCGCCGCGCTCGCGGTCTGAACGACAGAAGGGACAGATCATGCGTCGATTCGGACGTCCGGGCCTGATCGGGACGGCGGCGAGGACCGCGGTCATCGCGGGCACCGCGCAGGCCACGATGGGGGCCGTCGCCCGGCACCAGCAGGGCCGCGCCGCGGCCGCCGCCCAGCCCCAGGTGGCACCCGAGCCCCAGCTGGCAACCCCGCCGCCCCAGCCGGTGGCCCCGCCGTCGGCCGCGCCCGCGGCACCCGGGGACGACCTGGTCGCCCAGCTGGAGCAACTGGCCCAACTGCAGTCGGCCGGCGTCCTCAGCCCCGAGGAGTTCGCTGCCGCCAAGGCGAAGCTGCTCGGCTGAGGGGCTCGCCGGGCGACCCGCCTTTCAGTACCGTCGAAACCTGATCTCCGATCCTGCGAGCGGGCCCGCCGTCACGCGGGTCCGGCCCGGGATCCCGTGCCGGAAGGAACCGTCATGACCAGGAGGACCAGCCCGATGGCCGAAGGGGCCCCCGAACCCGGGGACGAGCCGACGGTCGTCGACCTGCAGAACCGGCTGGCCGAGCTCGAGGCGGCGAACGCCGAGCTGACCGCGCGGCTGGACGCGGAGGCGGCGGCGGACGCCGAGGAGACGGTCGCCCTCACCCGTACCCGACCGCCCCGCTGGCGCGGCGCGGTCGCGTCCCTGCTGATCGTGCTCGCCGCCCTGCTCACCCCGGTCGCGATCGTGTCCGGCTGGGCGCGGGTGTTGCTCAGCGACACCGACTCGTTCGTCGCGACCTACGCCCCGCTCGTCCAGAACCCGCGGGTGCAGGCGTACCTGACCGACCAGATCGCCGACGCGATCGACGCCCGGATCGACATCGACGCCACCGTCAACGAGGTGTTCGACGGGCTCGGCGAGAACATCCAGCGACCCACCGTGAAGCTGGCCCTGGACGCGCTGCGCCAGCCCGCCGCCGACGGCGTCCGCTCCACGATCCGCAACGTGGCGGCGAAGGTGGTCTCGTCCGACGCCTTCGCCCAGGTGTGGCGGGAGAGCCTGCGCCTGTCCCACAGCCAGGCGATCAGCGCGCTCAACGGCGACACCTCCAGCGTCACGATCACCGAGGAGGGCCTGGGCCTGCGCCTCGCGCCCCTGATCGCGAAGGTCAAGGAGGCCCTCGTCGAGCAGGGCTTCGCCCTCGCCTCGCGGATTCCGGAGATCGACCGCACGGTCGTGCTCGTGCACTCCGACTCGCTGCTCCAGGTGCAGCTGGGCTACCGCGCCGCGCTGGCCACCGGCTACTGGCTCGGAGTGGTCGTGCTGGTCCTCTTCGTGGCCGGCGTGCTGGTCAGCGTCCGGAAGTGGCTGGCCACGATCTGGGCGGCGATCGGGCTCGGCCTCGGCGCAGCCCTGGTGCTCGGCGGGGTGGGCATCGGACGGGTGATCGCCCAGGCCAGCGTCCCGCTCTCGGTGATGCCGAACGACGTGCTGCTGATCTTCTTCGACACCGTCACCGGGGCGATCAACGACCTCGCCACCGCCACGCTGATCCTCGCGATCGCGGTGGCCGTGGTGGCGTGGCTGGCCGCGCCGTTCCGGGTGTCGGGTGCGGTCCGCGGGGCGTGGGACGGTCTGTCCGGCGGCCTTCGGACGCGCGGCGACGCGCACGGCCTCTCCACCGGGAAGGTCGGGGAGTGGCTGTACGCCCAGCGGGCGCTGCTCCGGGTCGCGGTCGGCCTGGTCGCCGCCCTGGTGCTCGTGTTCAACCGGCCGCTGTCGGCCGACCTGGTGATCGGCACGGCGGTGGTCGCGGCGGTCGTGCTGCTGCTGCTGAGCCTGCTGGAGCGCCCGGCGCAGACCCCGGCGGCGGCGGCGGCGACAGGGTCCGGGACCACCTGAGATGACGGACGCGTCCGGGTCGGGAGGCGGCCGCCAGCGGCTGGTCGACCTTCGGCCGTTCGCGGGCCTGAACCGCTCGAACGTCGTCCGGGAGTTGCTGGCCGGGGTCAGCCTGATCGCCATCGCCGTGCCGCTGAACATCGGCTACGCCCAGATCGCGGGGCTGCCACCCACCGCCGGCCTGTACGCGCTGGTCGTGCCCACCCTGGTCTACGTGCTGCTGGTGTCGTCGCGCCAGCTGGTGGTCTCACCGGACGCGGCGGCGTCGGCGCTGGTCTTCTCCTCGCTGCTGGCCCTCGGGGCGAGCGGTGACGACCTGCTCGTGATGGCGGGAGCCCAGGCGATCCTCGGGGGGCTGGTGCTGCTGGCGGCGGGCCTGTTCCGGCTCGGCTTCCTGTCCGAATTCCTCTCCCGACCGATCCTGATCGGCTTCGTCTCCGGGCTGGCCGCGGAGATCATGCTCAGCCAGGTCGCGAAGATGCTCGGGGTGAAGCTGTCCGCGGAGGGCGAGTTCTTCACCCACCTCGTGGAACTGTTCGGGCTGATCCCCCACGTCCACCTCTGGTCGCTGGCGGTCAGCGTGGTCTCGCTCGCGATCCTGGTCGTCGGCCGGCGCACCGTGGCCGCCGTGCCCTGGGCGCTGGTGGTGATCGTGGTCACGACGGCCGCGTCCATGCTGTTCGGGCTGCCCGAGTTCGGGGTGGCGGTGCTGGGCCACGTGGAGGCCGGGCCGCCGAAGTTCGCCGTGCCGATGCTCCCCCTGCAGACGTGGCTGGCCCTCGTGCCGTCCGCGTTGGCGCTGGCGATGGTGGCGATGGCGGAGGGACTGCTGATGTCGCGCGCGTACGCCGAACGCAACCGCTACCCGAACCTGCCGGACCAGAACCTGATCGCGATGGGCGCGGCCAACATCGCGGCCGGGTTCTCGTCCTCGTACAGCATCGGCTCGTCGGGGTCGCGGACGGCGGCGATGGACGCGGCCGGCTCGCGCACCCAGCTGCCCGGCCTGGTCCTGGTCGCCGGGGCGCTGGCGCTGCTCGTGTTCGGCACGGACCTGCTCGCCGGCGTCCCCTCCCCGGCGATCGGCGCGATCGTGGCGGTGGCGGTGTGGGGGCTGCTCGGCATCGGCGACTACCGGTACCTGTGGCGGATGTCGCGCTCGGAATTCGCGGTCGCCCTGGTCTGCGCGCTCGGCGTCCTCGTGGTCGGCCCGCTCGGCGGCATCGGGATCTCGTTCGTGCTCGCCCTGGTGAACCTGGTCCGCCGCGCGGCGAACCCGCCGATCGACGTCCTGGTGGGCCACGACGACCCGCAGGTGTCGCTGTCCAGGATCGCCCCATCGGGGACGCACACGGTTCCCGGCGTGGTGATCCTGCGCTTCGCCGCACCGCTGTTCTTCGCCAACGGCAATCGCCTCGTGGAGAGCGCGAAGGACGCCGTCCGGCTCGCGCCCGAACCGGTGCGCACCCTCGTGCTCGACCTCGAGGCGGTCACCGATATCGACGTCACCGGCGCGGGCAGCCTGGCCACGCTCAGGGAGTGGCTGGACGCACAGGGCATCGCACTCGCCTACAGCCGCGTCCGTGACGACCTGGCCGTGCTGCTGGAACACTATGACCTGGCCGGGGGCACGACCCGGTACACCAGCAACCGCGAGGCGGCGGCCGCGCTGGCCGGCCCCGCGGAGCAGCCCCCCACCGACGAGGAGTAGCGACGTGACCGACACCACTGGCGACCCGGCCCCCGAGCCGGCGGTCGGGTCCGGGCCTGCCGTCGAGCCCGAGCCGGCCGTCGATCCGGTGCCCGGGCGCGCGCCGGCCGGCGACCCGGCCCCCGTGCCCGCACCCGGCACGTTCCAGCGGCCGCTGCGGGTCGTCTCCGTGCTCGCCCACCCGTTCGTGTGGGCGTTCACCGGGACGGTGGGCGTGCTGGCCGCCATGGCCCTCGGCAACGCGCTCGCCGCACTGGCCACGGTCGTGATGTCGGTGGTGATCGCACTCTTCTTCGCCCTCGCCCTGGACCCCCTGGTGCGGAAGCTGGAGCGGCGCGGCCTGTCCCGGGGACGCAGCATCGGGGTCGTGTTCGCCGGTTTCGGGCTGGTGATGCTCGCGCTGCTGGCCTACGTCGTGCCCGCCACCGTGCAGCAGGTGATCAGCTTCGCGCAGACGGTGCCCGCAGCCCTCGACAGCATGCAGCAGTCGGCCTGGTTCACGTCGTTCACCAGCACCACGGGCGGGCAGGCGTTCTACGACTCCCTGATCGCCCAGGTGCAGGCCTGGCTGTCCAACCCGTCCAACATCTTCGCCCTCGGGGGCGGCGTGCTCGCCTTCGGCTCGGGCGTCGTCGGCGGCATCTCCACCAGCATGATCGTGATTGTGCTGACCATGTACTTCGTGGCCTCGCTGGAGGACATGAAGAACGGGCTGTACATCCTGGTGCCGGCCTACCAGCGGCCGAAGGTCGCCGAGCTGACCGAGCAGATCACCGGGGCCGTGGGCGGGTTCGTGGCCGGCGGCATCCAGCTGTCCTCGCTGAACGCGTCGTTCTCGTTCGTGCTGCTCGCGGTGCTCGGCGTCCCGTACGCGGTGATGCTGGCCTTCATCGCCTGGTTCGTGACCCTGATCCCGATGATCGGGTCGGTGGTGTTCTGGGTGATCGCGACGTCCGTGTGCCTGCTGCACTCGTGGCCGACGGCGCTGATCTTCGCGGTGCTGTACTTCGCCTACATGCAGGTCGAGGCGTACGTGCTGACGCCGCGGATCATGAACAAGGCGGTCGCGGTGCCCGGCCCGCTGGTGCTGATCGGCGCGATGATCGGCGGCTCGTTGCTCGGCCTGCTCGGCGCCCTGATGGCGGTGCCGCTGACCGCGTCCGTGCTGCTGGTGCTGCGCGGGGTCTACATCCCGAAGCAGAACGCCCGGACGTCCCCGGAGGGCCGCGCCGACGTCCCGACTCCCGAACCGGCCCCGGAGCCCGAGCCCGGCGGCTGACCCCCCGCGCTCCGCGGCCCCGCCCCGCCGCTTCGCTACCGGTAGCCCGGGGCGCTACCCGAGCACGGGTAGCGCCCTCACGCAGCGGTAGCGAAGCCGGTGTGGAGGGCCGCGGAATAGAGTGCAGGCGTGACCACGCGAGCTGATGTCCTGATCGGTGTCGAAGACCTGCCGGCCGCCCTCGCGGCGGGCGCGCAGCTGCTGGACGTGCGCTGGAGCCTGGGCGAGCAGCCCGGCACCGGCTTCGGCCGCTACCTGCAGGGACACCTGCCCGGGGCGCGCTTCCTCGACCTCGAGGCGGTGCTCACCGGTCCGACCGTCGAGGCCACGCTCGGGCGGCACCCGCTGCCGGACGTGTTGCAGCTCGGCGCCGGCCTGGGTGCAATCGGCGTCGACCCCGCCCGCCCGGTCGTGGTCTACGACGAGCCGGGCTCCTACGCGGCGGGCCGGGCGTGGTGGGTGCTGCGCTGGGCCGGCCTGGACGTGCGCGTGCTCGACGGCGGCATCCGCGCCTGGGTGGCGTCCGGGCGTCCGCTGGAGACCGACGAGCCGGGCGCGGCGACCGGCGCGCCGCTCGACCTGGCCACCGGGCAGCTGCCCACGCTGGACGCCGACGAGGTCGCGGCGTTCGACGGGGTGCTGATCGACGTGCGCGCACCCGAGCGGTTCCGCGGCGAGTCCGAGCCGATCGACCCGCGGGCCGGGCACATCCCGGGTGCGCTGAACCGCCCCGTCTCCGGGTTCTGGGACGCCGACGGGCTGCTGCCTCCTGCCCACGAACTGGTGGAGAAGCTGGCCCTGCCGACCCCTTCCTCCGCGCTCCCTGAGGAGGTCGCTCCGGCGTCCTCATCCTCCCCGTTCCCTGAGGAGGTCGCTCTGCGACCGTCACGAAGGGTCGCGGTCTACTGCGGCTCGGGCGTCTCGGCCGCCCAGGTGATCCTCGCGCTGGCGTCCCTGGGGATCGACGCCGCGCTGTA
>JAGQUI010000130.1 GCA_020438595.1 Propionibacteriaceae bacterium
CACTTCGGCGCCCTTTCGGGCCCGGCGGGTCACCGAGCCGGCCTTGGCGCCGTAGCCCACCAGCATCGCTTCGGAGGTGGCCGGGGTCTCGACCCGCCCGGACGCAGCGGGCGCAGGCTCGCCCGGCTCCTCGGGGGAACCGGGCCCGGCCACCGATGCGGAGGTGGCCTCGTCCGCGGTGTCGGCGATCCGGATGATCGGCGTCCCCACGTCGACGGTCTGCCCCTCCCCGACCAGGATCTCCGCCACCACGCCGGCGTACGGCGAGGGCAGTTCGACCAGCGACTTCGCGGTCTCGATCTCGAGCAGGGTGTCGTTGACGGCGACGGTGTCGCCGACCGCGACCTTCCACGAGACGATGTCCGCCTCGAGCAGGCCCTCGCCCGGGTCGGGCAGCTTGAACTCGTGCATCTGTGCTCCTCAGAAGGCCAGCGACCGGTCGACGGCGTCCAGGACCCGGTCGAGGTCGGGCAGGTAGCCCTCCTCGACGCGGCTCGGCGGATAGGGCAGGTCGTACCCGGTCACCCGCAGCACCGGCGCCTGCAACTCATAGAAGCACTCCGCCTGGATCCGCGCAGCGAGTTCGGCGCCGATCCCCAGCGTGCCGACGGCCTCGTGCACGACCACGGCGCGACCGGTGCGCTTCACGGACGCGAACACCGCCGCGTCGTCGAGCGGGGACAGCGAGCGCAGGTCGATCACCTCGAGGTTGCGGCCCTCCTCGGCCGCCGCGACCGCAGCCTCGACGCAGGTACGCACCATCGGCCCGTAGGTGAGCAGGGTGGCGTCCGTGCCCGGCTTGACCGTGCGGGACGCGTACAGCGGCAGCGGGGACGCGGAGCCGTCCACCTCGCCCTTCTCGTGGTAGCGGCGCTTGGGCTCGAGGAACACCACCGGGTCGTCGTCGGCGATCGCCTGCTGGATCATCCAGTAGGCGTCCGACGGGTTCGAACAGGTGACGACCTTCAGTCCGGGCGTGTGCGCGAAGTAGGCCTCGGGCGACTCGCTGTGGTGCTCGATCGCACCGATGCCGCCGCCGTAGGGAATCCGGATCACCATCGGCACGCTCGCCGCGCCGTGGGTGCGGAAGCGCAGCCGGGAGACCTGGGAGACGATCTGGTCGAAGGCCGGGTAGACGAAGCCGTCGAACTGGATCTCGACGACGGGACGGTAGCCGCGCAGGGCCAGGCCCACGGCCGTCCCCACGATGCCGGACTCGGCCAGCGGGCTGTCGATCACCCGGTCGCGGCCGAATTCGGCCTGCAGGCCCTCGGTGATCCGGAACACCCCGCCCAGGCTGCCGATGTCCTCACCGGCGAGCAGCACCTTGTCGTCGTCCGCGAGCGCCTGGCGCAGGCCGGCGTTGAGCGCCTTGGCCATGGTGAGCCGGCCGGTCACCCCTCCGGTCACCGCGGCGGCCGCGGGGGTCCCGGTCGCCGGGGCGGTACGACCGTCCGACCCGGTCTCCACTGCCGTGTCGTGGACGCTCATCGTGCCTCCTCGAAGGATGCCTCGTAGGCGAGGTACTCCTCGCGCTGGCGCACGAGCAGGTCGGGGGTGTTCGCGTAGACCATCCCCCAGTAGTCGGCCAGGTGCGGTTCGGGCAGGGCGACGCAGCCGTCCCGCATGCGCTCGGCGAGCGCGTCCGCCTCTGCGGCGAGGGCGGCCTCCCACGCGTCGTCGATCGCCCCGGACGCGGTCAGGTAGGTGCGCAGCCGGTCGATCGGGTCCTTGGCGCGCCACTCGCCCTCCTCGGCGGAGGTGCGGTACTTGGTCGGGTCGTCGGACGTGGTGTGCGCGCCCATCCGGTAGGTGTAGGCCTCGACCAGCACCGGTCCCTCGCCGCGGCGGGCGAGGTCGAGCGCCCACTCGGTGACGGCCTGGACGGCGAGCACGTCGTTGCCGTCCACGCGGACGCCGGGGAAGCCGAACCCGGCCGCGCGGCGGTACAGCGGCACCCGGGACTGCAGGCTGGTCGGTTCGCTGATCGCCCACTGGTTGTTCTGGCAGAAGAACACCACGGGGGCGGCGGCGGACGCGGCGAACAGGAACGCCTCGTTGACGTCACCCTGGCTGGTGGCGCCGTCGCCGAAGTACACGATCACGGCGCCGTTGGCGTCCGCGTCGTCGTTGCCGACCAGGCCGTCCCGCTGCTGGGCCATGCCCATGCCGACGGCGTGCAGGGTCTGGGTGCCGATCACGAACGAGTAGGGGTGGAAGCTGTCCGGGCGCGTGGGCCAGTCGGTCATGCCGGTGCCGCGGAAGGTGGTGAGCAGGTCGACCGGGTCAATGCCCCGGCACCACGCGACGCCGTGCTCGCGGTAGGACGGCACGACGAGGTCGGGGTCGCGGACGGCGCGGGCGGAGCCGACCTGGGCGGCCTCCTGGCCGAGCAGGGGCGGCCACAGGCCCAGTTCGCCCTTGCGCTGCAGGGCGGTGGCCTCGGTGTCGATGCGGCGGGCGAGCACCATGTCGCGCAGGTTCGCGGCGAGGTCGGCGTCGGTGCCGTCGTAGTGGAAGTCGGGGTGGCTGACTCGCCGTCCGCTCGGGTCGAGGAGCTGGATCGGTACGTCGGCCACCGACGGTTCGCGGTTGCTGCCTGCGGGCTGGGGCAAGGGTTCTCCTGGTCAGCGGGGCTTCCGGCAGGCCCTAACTTACGGTTACGTAACCATAGGTGTCAACCCGGGTCCGTCCGGGTACTGACCGATGGCCCACCGACCGGAGCCAGCCCACTTTTGTCGGGTTATGGCCAGCCCGGGATTCTCCCGAGGCGCGTTGACCCACTTTTGTCGGGCTATGCGACCCGGAAATCGCGCCATAACCCGACAAAGGTGGGTCGCTCCTCCAGATCGGTCGCTGCCACGCCCGGAAACCCGACAAACGTGGGTCGGATCCAGGTTCGGGCGGCCGGGAACCCGGATCGCACGCGCCAGCCACGACCACCGGCGTGAATCCCCTTGTGCGTGTGACCGCTTACGTACCCTGAACCCGGTGAATGCGCGATGAACACCCCCACAGCGCAACGGGACGGAGTGGTCGAGGCGACCGGACGCGACGGCGCCCGGCAGTTCCTCGCCTTCCGGCGCGACCTCTACGCCGGCGACCCGGGCTACTCGACCACCCTGGAGTTCGCGGTCGAGAACGTGCTCGGCCAGACCTCTGCGTTCACCCGCTCCTGCTTCGTGCGCCCGCTGCTCGCGCTCGAGGACGGCCGGGTCGTGGCCCAGTGCATCCTCGTCCACGATCCCGCCCTGCCGCTGTTGCAGGTCGCGTTCTTCGAGGCGCTGCCCGAGCGGCAGGCCGCCGTCGGCGCGCTCCTGGACGAGGCCCGCGCCGAGGCCCGGCGCCGCCCGCGGCGCTGCGCCGCGTCCGCTGGCTCGGAACGCCGGACGCGGGAATCAGCGTTCGGCCCGTCGACCTGCACGACTGGGACGCCGAGCTGGAGACCTTCCGCACCCTGTGCGACGTCACCCTCGGCACCACCTCGCTGTACGCGCCCACCCGGCCCCGCCACTTCGCCGAACTGATCGGCGGCCTGAAGCCCTTCCAGCGCCCCGAGCACCTGCTCTTCGCCGAGCAGGATGGACGCCCGGTCGGGTTCTGCTTCTGGCATCCCGACTACAACCGCATGCTGCCCTACGGCCGGCGCCTCGGCGTCCCGTCCATCGCCTGGCGGTTCGCCCTGCGCCGCAACCGCGTCCGCTCGGTCGTCCTGAACGCGATCGGGGTGCTGCCCGAGGTGCGCGGCAGCGCCACCCACGCCCTGCTCGCCCGCGTCGGCGAGGCGATCGACGGCCACTACGACACCTACCAGACCTCCTTCGTCTGGGACGACAACCTCGCCTCGCTGGGCATCAACCACTACCTCGGCAACGACGTGGTCCGCCGGTTCGCGGTGTGGTTCGACGAGGTCGCATGATCACCGTCAGGCGGGACGACGGCCCCTTCCCCCTCACTGCGTGACGCGGAACGGAACCGTCCCCATCTCGGTCCGGTCAGGCGAAGCCGAACAGCGGCGGCAGCGCGACGGCGGCGAGGACGCACCAGGCGAAGTAGACCGGGACGTAGCGGGTCTGCCACCGCTCCAGGACGCCGTGGGTGACCCGTCCGCGCAGGAAACCGAGCTGCAGCCGGGCGGCCCACGCCAGGTTCACCAGCAGGATCAGGTTCAGGCCGAGGGAGGCGACCTTGTTCGCGCTCGCGCCGAAGGCGCCGATCCGTCCGACCATCGCCGACAGCACCACCACGTCGACGAGGAGCGCGGCCACGATCATCACCAGTTGGAGGGCGTCGAACCAGCGGGCGCGCGTGGTCGCGTCCCGCGCGGACAGCGTGTAGAGCAGCAGCCCGAGCACGACGACCAGTGCGGCGTCGAACACGATCAGCACCTCGCGCTCGGCATCGAGGACCGACACCCCGCCACCGATGCCCTGGACGGCCGCGGCGACGACGAAGGCGAGCAGCATGGCCGTGAACAGGGGCGTGAACACGGCGGTGAGCACGGGGGCCATGTTCTCGACCACGGACTTCTTCGCCTCCACGAGCCAGGCGGCGATCACCACCGCGCCGGCTGCGCCGCAGGGCAGCAGCCACTCGCCGACCAGGCGGCCGACGTCCATGCCGATCGCGGTGAAGACGCCGAGCGTGAGCCCGATCAGGACGGCACCGCCGAGCGCGATCAGGGCGAGGTAGACCACCCACTCGCCGGTGAACCGGATGAAGTCCATCCGGGCCCGGTCCGAGCGCCAGTCGCCCTCGGCGTACGCGACCCCGACGACCAGCCAGAGCGCCACGACCAGGTGCAGGACGGTGAGCGCGAGGGTGGCGGAGTGCGGGGTGAACGGGTAGGCGTTCACGAGGACGGCGGCGCCGACGAACGCGACCGCGACGATGGCCACCGACGTGCGGGCACCGCGGGCGCGGACGAGGAAGTACGCCGCGAGCACACCGAGGACGATGATCGGGACGTTGCGGAGCACCACGTCGTCCGCGGCGTTCCACAGCCAGGGCAACTTCACCAGCACCGCCGCCAGCACCGCGAAGGCCACCGCGAGCAGTCCGCTGCGATCCGGCCGTGCCGCCGCCTCGCCGCCGAGCACGAGCTGCTTCCACAGGCGGTCGGAGTGCTCGCGCGCGAACTCGCGGGAGAGGTCGTCGGTGCGCCCGAGCCGGCGGACGGCGATCAGGAAGGCCTCGTCGCCGCTCAGGCCGACCGCGGCGAGGTCGTCGATCTGGTCGCGCAGGTGGCTCTCGAGCTCGTCCAGGTCGGACGCGGCGAGCGCCGGGTCGGCGGCGAGGTAGCGCCGCCACTGGGCGAGCTGGGCGCCCACGGATTCGCTCATGCCCCGGCTCCTGCCGGGAGGGCCGGTCCGCGCTGGGTGCCGTCGGTCCAGACGCGACGCAGGGTGTCGGTGACCACGGCCCACTGCCTGCGCTGCTCGGCGAAGGCCTCCTGTCCGGCGGTGCTCAACCGGTAGTGCTTGCGGCGCCGGCCGGACGGTGCGTCCACCCAGCGCGACTCCACCTGGCCGAGCCGCTCCAGCCGGTGCAGCAGCGGGTAGAGCATGCCGTCGCTCCAGGCGAGTTCCCCGTCCGAGAGCTGGCCGATCCGCTGCAGGATCGCGTAGCCGTACGACTCGCCCTCGGCCAGGATCCCCAGCACGATCGGCGTCGCGGCGGCCGCGACCAGGTCCTTCCCGATCTTCATGTTCCCCTCCTTGCATACCTTGCACTTCAATGTATGCGCGGATACCTAGCAGCACAAGGCATGTGGGAGGCTGGCTTCCGAGAGTCCGCCGGCGCGGACACGAGTGCTCGGAGCCGGCCTCCTGAGGGGATTACTGCTCGCCGGCGTCCTCACGCCGGTCGTCGTCATCGGCTGGTGGCTGACCACAGCCGGTTCGTAGGAGGTCGGCTCAGTGCGGCCCGCGGCGTCCGGCGCCACCATGACCGAGATCGCTGCGCCAGGGCGACGATGATGCCCTCGGGGCCGCCGCTCTGCGTCCGTCAGGGTCCGTAAGGGCCTCGTAATGGTTCCGGGCGCGACGTCTTGTCACGCTGGAGGGCATGACCCGCGCAACCCGACTCCTCGCCGCCGCGACGACCGCGGCCACCCTGGCCCTGACCGCCTGCAGCACCACCCCGGCGACCGGGACGGCCCCGCCCGCCGCCGCGTCCACACCGGCCGCGTCCACACCGGTGCCGTCCACCCCCAGCCCGACCGCCGAGGGTTCGTCCGCCGGGTCCGCGGCCGGCGCGTACATCGACTACGCCGACTACCAGGCGTCCGGAGCCACCAACCCCACGGTCGTGCTCTTCTTCCACGCCCCGTGGTGCCCCACCTGTCGGGCCACCGAGAAGGCGCTCGCCGAGCAGGGCATCCCGGACGGCCTGACCCTGGTCAGGGTCGACTACGACTCGATGACCGACCTGCGCCAGCGCTACGGGATCACCCAGCAGCACACCTTCGTGCTCGTGGACGCCTCCGGCAACGAACTGCGCAAGTGGTCCGGCTCCATCACCGGGACCGAGATCCTCGAGCGGGCCACGAACTCCTGATGACCCTGCTCCTCGGCGCCCTGGTGGCCGGCGTGCTGACCACCCTCGCGCCGTGCGTGCTCCCGCTGCTGCCGGTGATCGTCGGCGGGGCGGTCCCCGCGCCGGGCGAGCCGAAGCCGTGGCGGCGGGCCCTGGTCGTGACCGCGGCCCTCGGCGCCTCCGTGGTCGTGTTCTCGCTGCTGCTCAAGGCCACCACCGCCCTCCTCGCCATCCCGGCCACGGTCTGGTCGGCGATCTCCGGCGGGTTGCTCATCGTGCTCGGCCTCACCGCGGCCTTCCCCGGCCTGTGGGCCCGGGTCTCCGGACGCCTCGGCCTCGAGGACGCGTCGACCGGTGGCCTCGCCGCGGCCCGGAAACGCACCGGGACGACCGGCCTGGTCCTCACCGGCGCCGCGCTCGGACCCGTGTTCTCCTCGTGCTCCCCGTTCTACGCCTACATCGTGGTCACCGCGCTGCCCGCCGAACCCGGCGTCGGCCTCGCCCTGCTGCTCGCCTACGTGGTCGGCCTGTGCGGCACCCTGCTCGCCGTCGCGCTCGCCGGTCAGCAGCTCGTGCAGCGGCTTGGCCTCGCCGCCGACCCGTCCAGCTGGCTGCGACGCGGGCTCGGCTGGCTGTTCATCGCGGTCGGGTTCGCCATTCTGACCGGCGTCGACCGGACCCTGCAGACCTGGCTGGTCGAGAACGCGCCGGTTGCGCCGTGGCTGCTGGACGGCCTGTTCGTGCCGGTCTGAGCGGGGGGTGGACCGAGTAAGGAACCGTCCCCAACTCGGTC
>JAGQUI010000131.1 GCA_020438595.1 Propionibacteriaceae bacterium
AATCGCCGATCCGTTTGAGCCGCTTAAAACTCTGCGCGCCTATTGTGAGGGCGGGGCGGATGCGATTTCCGTCCTGACAGATGAACGGCTTGATGATCATCGCGGCCGGCAACGCGGTGATCATCAAGCCGTCGGAGAAGGACCCGTCCGCGGTGAACGCGATCGCCGAGCTCTGGCGCGAGGCCGGACTCCCCGCGGACGTGATGAACGTCGTGCACGGCGACAAGGAGGCCGTGGACGCACTGCTCGACAACCCCACCGTGAAGGCCGTGTCCTTCGTCGGCTCCACCCCGATCGCCCACTACGTGTACGAGCGCGGCACGTCCAACGGCAAGCGGATCCAGGCCCTCGGCGGGGCCAAGAACCACATGCTGGTGCTCCCGGACGCCGACCTCGAGCTCGCCGCGGACGCCGCGGTGAACGGCGGCTTCGGCTCCGCGGGTGAGCGCTGCATGGCCGTCTCGGTCATCCTGGCCACCGACTCGATCGCGGACGAACTGATCGAGAAGATCAGCGAGCGCGTCCGCACGCTGCGGATCGGGGACGGGACCGCCGGCGTCGACATGGGCCCGATCGTCACCGGGCAGGCCCGCGACCGGATCACCGGCTACATCGCGGCCGGCGCCGAGGCCGGCGCCAACTTAGTCATCGACGGCAGGGAAGGCCCCTTCGAGGGCGACCCGAACGGCTACTTCGTCGGCCCCACCCTGTTCGACAAGGTGAGCACCGACATGAGCATCTACACCGACGAGATCTTCGGCCCGGTGCTCTCGGTGGTGCGGGTGTCCGGCTTCGAGGAGGGCCTCGACCTGATCAACGCCAGCCCCTTCGGCAACGGCTCGGTGATCTTCACCAACGACGGCGGGGCGGCCCGCAAGTTCGAGATCGAGGTGCAGGCCGGCATGGTCGGCATCAACGTGCCCGTGCCGGTGCCGATGGCCTACTACTCGTTCGGCGGCTGGAAGAACTCGCTGTTCGGCGACTCCCACGCCCACGGGACGGAGGGCGTGCACTTCTACACCCGGTCGAAGACGGTGACCCGGCGCTGGCCTGACCCGAGCGCCCGCGGGTTGCAGCTGGGCTTCCCGCAGAACAACTGATACGATACCCCCTGGGGTATGAGTTACCCGTCGGCCGAGCCGGCGGCCGGTCCCTGGCTGACTCACACGAACGGGACCGACCGACGCGGCTCGGCCGACGGCCATTTCCACCGCCGTTGGGCGAGAGGAGTCGTCGATGGGGTCACCGGAGGAGTTCTTCGGAAGCGTGCCCCGCGCGCTCGACACCGTCCGACCCGAGAAGCTCTCCGGGCTCGCGTACTGGCGCACGGCCTGGGGAACCCGGCAGACCGTTGCCGCGATCGTGCTCACGGTTGCCCTGCTGCCCGCCTACGCGGCGGTCGCCGGCTGGCCGGAGGACCCGGCGGTCCTGACCGTGCTGGCCCTGCTGTCGGGGCTGGGCGCCATGATCGGCGCGAGCTACGTGCCGTCCCCCGGCACGCCGGCGGTGACGAGCCCGTGCGCGGCCGGCCCGCTGTTCCTGCTCGTCGGCACCTTCATCCTGCTCGGCCGCGGCCCCGTCACCCTGAGCGGGGTGCTCTTCGCCGGACTGCTCGTCGTGCCCGCGCTGCTGCTGCGCGCGTTCGGCCCCACCACCTGCCCTTCCTGAGCCCCGCGCTCCCCGAGCAGGCTCGCAACCCCCCACTCGCTCCCTGAGGAGGCTCGCGAGGAACGAGCGAGCCGTCACGAAGGGCGCGCACGACACCGCCCTTCGTGACGCGGCGTCCTTCGCGCGCTCAGAACGCCGCTCCTCAGGGACCGGTGGGGAAAACCACGCGCCGCCCTCAGGGACCGGTGGGGAAAACCACGCGCCGCCCTCAGGGACCGGTGGGTAGACCACGCGCCGCCCTCAGGGACCAGTCGGCAAACCACGCGCCGCCCTCAGGGACCGGTGCAGGGGAACCGCTCCTCAGGTACCGGTGTGCGGCGTCAGATGGTGCGGGTCGTTCCGCCCGCGTCGGTGGCGGTGATCGTGAACGACTCGGACGCCAGGTCGGCGTCCAGCCTCGCGACCAGGTCACCCCTGCGCCAGGTCACCACCAGCCGCCCCGGCCCGGTGTCGGCCACCTCGCAGTCGGCATCGAAGCCGAACGCGCCGAAGGTGTTGCGGAACCTCAGCAGCTCCAACTGGCGCTGCACCACCGGCTGCCGCAGCCCGGCCGCGACGTCGTCCGCGCCCAGGTTCGACCGGTTGATCTCCTTGTGGCCGCCCGAACCGGCCCTCTCGACCGCCGCGTGGTCGTTCTTCCCCGCGAACAGGTCGAGGTACCACACCTGCGGCTTGCCGGGCATGAACAGCTGCACCGCCCGGGCCAGCAGCAGCCGGGCATCGCTCTCCCCCAGCGCGCTGTAGTAGGTGGCGTTCACCTGGTAGTACATGTTCTTCGCGCCGTGCAGGTCCTTCACGTAGCCGCCGCGGCCGACGATCGTCTGGATCAGCGCCTGGATGCGCTCCTCGTCGAGCAGCCCCTTCAGGTCGAGCAGCGGGATGCCGTCGTGGCACCCGAGCATGTTCACCGTGTGGATGTCCTTCGCGAGCAACTCGGCGATCCACCGCTTCAGGGTGGACGCGTCGCGCCGGTCGAGCGCGTCGATCAGCAGCCCGGGCAGGAAGAAGTCGTAGGTCAGGAAGCCCTTCGCCGCCAGCACCTCGTGGATGCCCTCTGCGTAGGTGGAGTGGATCTCGGGCAGCAGCTTGAGCCCGCGCCGGTCGGCCAGCTCCTTCACCTGCGCGAGCAGGTCCCACGTGCCGGGGTCGTTGAGGAAGTTCTTCAGCCCCGGCTCCTTGGGCGCGTAGGCGAACGCGTCCAGCCGGACGATCTGCGCGCCGTAGCCGGCCAGCTTGTCCAGGGTGTCGGCGTAGAACTCCCACACCAGCGGACTGGAGATGTTCAGGTCCATCTGGCCGAGGTAGGTGCGGTTGCCCTCGACCAGGTCGACCACCGCGTCCCGAGCGTCCTCGTAGCCGGCGAAGTCGGCCTCGCCCGGACGTTGCCCGGACGCGAGCGCGGCGGCCACCCGCCCGGCGAGCACCTGGGCGCGTCCGTACTGCAGCCCGGTGGCCTTCATCAGGTCCTGGGTGCCCGGGGCGGTGTAGCGCACCTCCTGGTAGAAGGTGTTCCAGTACGGCTTCTCGGTGCCGTCGGGCAGGCGCACCATCAGGATCGGCAGGCCCGGCTTGCGGAAGAACATGTCCTTGATCAACTCGGGCGCGGGCTGGATGTACCCGTCGGCGGTGAGCTCGCCGTGGCCCGCCCAGAAGGCGTTCCAGTCGATGAAGAAGTCCTTGTACGCCGACCGCTCGCCGTGGGCGAGGATGTCCTGGAACTGCGGGGACAGCACCGAGGCGTGGTTGAGGATGAAGTCGAAGGCGAAGTCGACGCCCTCCTCCGCCAGCGCATCGAGGTCGGCCCGCGTCGCGAACTGCTCGGACAGGTTGTAGTCGATCACGGAGAAGCCGCGGTCGAGGTCGGTGTTGAACACGCTCGGCAGCAGGTAGGCGGAGCTGAACACGTCCGCGAGCTCGGGACGCCGCACGAATGCGACCAGGTCGGACAGGGTGCCGCCGATGCTGTCGGGGTAGACGTTCAACATCACGCCCGCTCCGGGCAGGTCGGCCCCCATCGCCTTCAGGTAACCGTCGTAGTCGAGCAGTTCGCCGGACTTGGCGACGATGATCCGGGCCTTCGGCGCCTGCGCGTGCAGCTTCGCCTGCTCGAGCTCGAGCACCATCGTGGTGAACGGGCTGTCCACCGCGCCGTCGCGGCTGCGCGAACGGCGGTGGGCGAGGGTCTCCTCGGGCGTGCTGTTCAGCAGGATCGGGATGTCGACGCCGGCCAGGAACCCGGAGTTGCCGTGCGTCCACTCCACGACGATCACCCGGGTGTCGCGGACGTCCACCGCGTCGTACCAGAGCGCGTCCGGCGTGCGTCCCATCCGCTTCAGCATCAACTCGGGCGCGCCCTCGTGGAACGCGGCCAGGATGCCGCTCACCTCGTCGAAGTCGGTCTCGACCGGGGTGCCGAGGTAGCCGGCCAGCGCCCGGCGTCCCGCCCTCTGGTAGATGGCCAGCCACGGGTGCGCGGCGACCTCGGCCGGATCCGCGTCCCGGTCGGACGCCACCAGCGCGGCCAGTTCCTCCCGGACGGCTTGGCCGTAGGCGCCGCGGGCGACCAGCCCCTGCACGCCGCCCACGCGGAACGTGCGCAGCCGCTCGGCGTCGTTCACCGCGGGGATGCGCCGGGGGTAGTTGTCGCCGGAGAGCACGTAGGCGCCGACGCCGAGGGCGTTCAGGCCGTAGGCCAGCAGGGAGCCGGTCTCGGACTTGCCCACGCCCGACCCGCCGCAGACGGCGACGACCGCGCGCCCGCCGTCGGCCAGCAGCGGTTCGAGCAGCCGCCACAGCTCGGGGAAGACCACCCGCGCCTTGGCGAGGTGGGTCTCCTCGATCTGGACCTTGTCGCCGGGCATGTCCCCGGTGGGCACTGCGGCCAGGTCGGTCACGTCAGGGAAGCGCACGTCCATGTGGACTCCTCGTGGTTGTCGCCACCAGCAGGTTAGCCAACCCGGGGACGCACGTCTGCCCCTCTGGCTAAATCGATTAACCTGATCGTACGGGGCGCGACGCGGGCGCCGCAACTCGCGCGTCCTCCCGAAACCCCTCGAGAACGCCGGACGCGAGCACGGTCCGACTTCGTGATGTACGACGACACGGCCGTGCTGGGGCTCGGTCGCCGCGTGGTGCGGCGACGGCTGGGCGTGGAGACCCCGGACATGTAAATGGTTCCTGCCCGGGGGGATGGGGCAGGAACCTGACTCGAGTATAGGTCGGGAAACCGGCGCGTGTCACCCCAATGGGTGACACGCGCTCAGTGTTTCTGCTCAGTTATTGTTCGCGGCCTCTGCCTCCGCCTTCAACTTCTCCATGTCGAGCGCCTTCACCTGCTCGACCAGGCTCGTGAACTGGCTCTTGTTCAGGGCACCGGCCTCACGGTAGACGAGGTAGCCCTCGCGGAACGCCATCAGCGTCGGGATCGAGGAGATGCCGAGCCCGCCCGCGAGCGCCTGCTCGGCGTCGGTGTCGACCTTGGCGAACACCGCGTCCGGATGCGACTCGGACACCGACTCGAACACCGGGCCGAACATCCGGCAGGGCCCGCACCAGGCCGCCCAGAAGTCGACGAAGACGACGTCGTTGTCCTTGATGGTGTCGCCGAAGTTGGCTTCGGTAACGGTCGTGGTTGCCATGAAATCAGTTTCCTTCGGTTTCGTCGCTACTACTCGGAGGGGAACACCACCGCGCGGGGCCACTATTCCCGCGGCGTCCCGGTCACGCGACGGCGACGAAGAGGTGCTCCGCTGTGACCCCGGGCAGGACGGTCTCCGTGTCCCCCTCGCCCAGCACGAGCGAGTGCCCCACCATCGCCGCGCGGACCGGCTGCCCGGGCAATGCCCCGGCCGTCCGGATCGCCGCCAGCAGCCCGGGCTCGTTCTGGATGTGCTCCCCCATCCGGAGCACCTCGACCCGGTGCGGCTCCCGATCCGCCAGGCGCAGCGAGAGCAGCTCGGTGCCGTCCAGGAAGCCGTCCGTGGCGGGGGCGACACCCAGCTCCTCGAGCGCGGGGATCGGGTTGCCGTAGGGCGAGCGCACCGGATGGTCGAGGATGGCCACCAGCCGGCGCTCGACGTCGGTGGAGATGACGTGCTCCCACCGGCAGGCCTCCTCGTGGACCAGCGTCCAGTCGAGGCCGATCACGTCGGTGAGCAGCCGCTCGGCGAGCCGGTGCCTCCGCATCACCCGCGCCGCGAGTTCCTCACCCTTCGGGCTGAGCACGAGATGACGATCCGGATGCACGGAGACCAGGCCGTCGCGCTCCATCCGGGCGACCGTCTGGGACACCGTCGGGCCGCTCTGGCCGAGCCGCTCCGCGATCCTGGCCCGCAGGGGAGGCACACCCTCCTCGCCGAGCTCGTAGATGGTACGCAGGTACATCTCGGTCGTGTCGATGAGGTCGCTCATGCTCTCCTCCCTGCGGGTCGGTTGCCAGACTATAGCCATGGGAACGTTGCCGGGGCCGAGAACGGTGAGGGTGGGCCCGCACCGTCTCGCAGGGTGGCTGGACGGCTTCGCCGAGCGGCACGGGCGCCCCCGGATCGAGGTCGGGACGGACGCGGTCGTGCTGGCCGCCCCGGACGGGGCCACGGCCCGGATCGGCCTGGCCTGGGGGCCGTTGGCCGGCGCCGACCCGATCGCCGAACTGGTCGAGGCCGTGACCCGTCCCCGGCTGGTCGGCGCGCTGATCGTGCGGCGCAAGGCGCACGCGGTGGGGGTGTTCGACGGCGACGCGCTCGTCGCGGGTCGCCACGGCAGCCACTACGTGCAGGGACGCACGAAGGCCGGCGGCTGGTCGCAGCAGCGCTACGCCCGGCGCCGGGCCAACCAGGCCGGACGCTCGTTCGACGCCGCCGCGGACGATGCGGCCGCCGTGCTGCTGCCGGAGGTCGATCGGCTCGAGGCACTGGTCACCGGGGGCGACCGCGCCGCCGTGGCCGCCGTCCTCTCGCACCCGGGCCTGGCGCGGCTGGCCGATCCGGCGCTGCGCCGCGGCTTCGGCACCTTCGCCGTGCCGGACCCGAACGCGCGGGTGCTGGCCGGCTTCGCCGAGGTGTTCCGGCAGGTGCCGATCGAGCTGAACGAGCTCGCCTGAGCAGTCTCAGCGGCGGCGGATGAACACCACCAGCGCCGCGAGCAGCGCGAGCGCTGCGGCCCCGCCGAGCGCGATCAGCGTGGCCGAGTTGTCCGGGGCCTCGTCCGGGGTGTCCGCGACGCTGGTGTCACCGTCCACCCCCGACGACGGGTCGGCGCTGGCGGTCGAGGACGGGTCGGCGCTGGCGGTCGAGGACGGATCGGCGCTGGCGGTGCTGCCGGTCGTCGGCGAGGGCGACTCCGCGTACGCCACGGTGGTGACGACGGACTGGACGCCGAGTCCGGCGACCAGGCCCACGAGCAGCCCGGCCAGGGCGCGACGGACAGCCACGATCATGGCCGGAGCCTACCTGCCCAGTCCCAGCACGCTGCCCACCACCACGAGGATGAGCAGGAACACGAGCGCGCCGGTCACGACGAGGCGTCGGGATCGCGGGTTCACGACCCCAAATCTATGCCAGGGCGGTTAGCGTGGTGCCA
>JAGQUI010000132.1 GCA_020438595.1 Propionibacteriaceae bacterium
GAGGCGGCCTGGCCGAGGCAGATCGTCTGCACGTCGGGCTTGATGTAGCGCATGGTGTCGTAGATCGCGGTGAGCGCCGTGAACGAGCCGCCCGGGGAGTTGATGTAGATACTGATCGGGCGCTCCGGGTCCATCGACTGCAGGCAGAGCAGCTGGGCCATCACCGCGTTGGCGATGTCGTCGCTGATCGGGGTGCCGAGGAAGATGATCCGGTCCTCGAACAGCTTGGTGTAGGGGTCGACGCGGCGCACGCCGTACGACGTCCGCTCCTCCCACTGGGGGATGTAGTAGTCCATCCGGGGACCGGCCGGGGCCACCGACGAAGGCAAGGTGTTCATCTCGTTCCTCACTGGTTCGGGGCGGCGGTCTTGATCTGCGAGGCGCGCTCGTAGACGTGGTCGATGAAGCCGTACTCGAGCGCTTCCTCGGCGGTGAACCAGCGGTCGCGGTCGGAGTCCTTCTCGATCTGCTCGACGGTCTGCCCGGTGTGCTCGGCGATCAGCCGGCCCATGGTCTGCTTGATGTGCAGCGACTGCTCGGCCTGGATCCGGATGTCGGAGGCGGTGCCGCCGAGGCCACCGGAAGGCTGGTGCATCATGATCCGGCTGTGCGGCAGCGCGAACCGCTTGCCCTTCTGGCCGGCCGAGAGCAGGAACTGGCCCATCGAGGCGGCGAGGCCCATCGCAACGGTGGCGACGTCGTTGGAGATCCACTGCATGGTGTCGTAGATCGCCATGCCGGAGTCGACCGAGCCCCCGGGAGAGTTGATGTAGAGGTAGATGTCCTTGGTCGGGTCCTCCGCGTTCAGCAGCAGCATCTGCGCGCAGATGGCGTTCGCGTTCTCGTCCTTGACCTCGGAACCCAGGAAGATGATCCGGTTGAGCAGCAGGGCCTGGTAGACGTTGTCGGTCATGCCGATGCCGCCGGGACCGGCGGCCATGGACAGGCCGCGCTGGATGGCTCGATGTTCGTTCACGGAGGCGAACCTACCCGCTGCCACCCCCATTTCGGCGCGGTTCGGGCCGCTGTTCGCTGTCGGCGCACGGCTGTCGTGATCCGGCCGCGCATCCCGTCCCACGGTGCCCACCTGTCACAGATCCGGCCTCGCGCGGCCGGATCACGACAGGGCGAGCACGGCCCGGATCGTGTCGACGACCTCGTACGGGCGCTCGGTCAGCATCTCCCAGGTGATCCGCACCACGCGGAACTCCTTCCTCACGAACAGGTTCTGCCGCGACCGGTCCCTCTCGAACTGGTCGTGGGTGGAATGGACGGACTCCCCGTCGAACTCGAGGACCACGCGCTCCTCCGGGAACCACGCGTCGGGGAACAGCAACTCACCATCCAGCCGCACCGGCTGGTTCGCCACCCACCCGGTGATGCCGGCCGCGTCGAGCAGGCCGTGCAGGAGGGCCTCGGCGAACGACCACGGGTTGGTCATCGCGCGACCGGCCACCTGGCGGCGCACCGCGTTGCCCCGGGTGTGCGCGAAGGCGGGCAGGGCGGCCTCGAGGCCCTCCCGCGTGACCAGCCGCCGGCGCAGGGCCTCGAACATCGCCTCGCCGTGATCGGACGCGGCGACGTCCAGGCAGGCGTACTCGGCACTCACCGTGCTGATCCCGCGGTAGTGCGGTGCTCGGCGGGCACCCTGCCGCGCACCGGCCGGAGCCACGGCACCGGCGCGGCCCGGCTCGGCGTACGCAGGTGGATCGGCATCGTGATCGGCCGGCCGAGCAGCAGTTCCACGGCGGTGACACCCGCGATCGAGCCGTGGCGCGACCACAGCGAGGCGGCGAGCAGTCGTGCGGCCGGCTCGGCGAGCAGCACCGGCCTGAGGTACACGCCGGGCAGGATCGGTGCCACCAGGCCCTGCTTCGCCGCCCTCTGGATGGTCCGGACGTGGCGGGGATGGTCGCGCAGGGCAAGCACGGGACTGGTCTGGAGCAGGTCGTCGATGCGCATGCCCGTACCTTCGGCACGCGGGACTCGGAACGTTCACGAGCATCCGCGAATTGTGGATGACGCAATCCGGCCGCCGCAGCCTGTGGGAAAGGCGGAGGAGTCGGGCGGGACGGCATCCGCGGCCGGATCGCGACACGACCGCGAAACGCAGCGGCGCCGCCACCCCAAGGTGGCGGCGCCGCGGGAGTCTGCGACTACTCGGCCTCGGGCTCGACCTCGGCGACCGCGCCGGACAGGTCGACCGGGTTGCCGTCGGTGTCGGTGACCTTGGCGTCGGCGACGATCAGCACGAGCGCCTTGTTGCGGCGGATCTCCTGCATCCAGGCGCCGATGTGGTTGTGCTCCATCATGTGCTGCGCCTCCTGCTCGGGGCTGGACCCGTTCTGGGCAGCCTTCCGCACGAGCAGCTCGGACAGGTCGGCCTGCTCCACACCCACCTCGGCGTCGTCGGCGACCTTGTCGAGGATCAGCTGCGCCTTCAGGCTGCGCTCGGTCGACTTCTCGATCTCGGCCCAGAACGCCTCGGGCGTCTCGGCCTCCTCCTCGGACTGCTCGAGGTAGCGCTCGAGGGTGAGCCCGGCGCGCTGCAGCTGGTCGGTGATCTGCTCCTTGCGGGACGCGATCTCCGCCGCGAGGACGCCCTCGGGGACGTCGAACTTCGTGGCGTCGACGAGGGCCTCGAGCACCTTGTCGCGGCCGCTGGCAACCTGCTCGGCGGCGATCATCTGCTCGACGCTGGTGGCCAGGTCGGCGCGCATCTCCTCGACGGTGTCGAACTCGGAGATCAGCTGCGCGAAGTCGTCGTCCACCTCGGGCAGGGTCTGCTCGGACACCTTGACCACGGTCACGGTGATGTCCGCCGGCTCGCCCTCGAGCGGCCCACCCACCAGCGTGGACGCGAAGGTCGCCTCCTCGCCGGCGCTGAGGCCGGTGACGGCGTCGTCGAGGCCGTCGATCATGCCGCCGGAGCCGATCACGTAGGTGACGCCGTCGGCGGTCGCGTCGGGCAGCGGCTCGCCGTCCCGGGTGCCCACGAGGTTGAGCGTGACCTGGTCGCCCTCGGCCGCCGCGCGCTCGACCTCGGTGGACGTCGCGAAGCGCTGCTGCAGCATGCTGATCCGCTCGTCGACCTCGTCGGCGACCGGACGCAGCGGATCGACGGTGGCCTTGAGCTTGTTGAAGGCCGGCACGGTGAAGTCGGGGCGCACGTCGATCTCGGCGGTGAACTCGACCAGGTCGCCGTCCTCGAGCTTGGTGATCTCCACTTCGGGCTCGCCCAGCGGCACGACCCCGGCCTCAGCCACGGCGGCCTCGAAGGCGCCGGGCAGCGCGCCGTTGATGGCCTCCTGCAGCACCATGCCCCGGCCGAAGCGCTGGTCGATCACCAGGTTCGGCACCTTGCCCTTGCGGAAGCCCGGGATGGTGACCTGCTGGGCGATCTCCTGGTACGCCTTGTCCAGGTGCGGCTTCAGGTCGGCGAAGGGGATCTCAACGGTGAGCTTGACCCTGGACGGGCTGAGCTTCTCGACGGTGCTGGGCAAGGCAGGCTCCTGATCGGATGTAGACAGACCCGGCAATGTTAGCCAGCCCGGCAGCGCTGGTCATCTCGGCCCCGCCGGGACTTGGCCGGCTCACCCGGCGCGGCGCCACCCCGGCGGGTCCGTTACTCTTGGGCCCGCACGCGGATGTAGCTCAATGGCAGAGCCCCAGCCTTCCAAGCTGGTCATGCGGGTTCGATTCCCGTCATCCGCTCCGATCCGGCCCGGAAACGACGAGTGGGCCGCCGTCCGGATGGACGACGACCCACGCATCGTGAACGATCAGGCTGCCAGCCAGGCCTCCCTCGTCAGGATGGCGACCATGAACCCCATGGTGGCCAGCCCCACGAAGACTGCGCCCGCATCCAGACCCGCCGTAGCGGCGTACCGGATGGTGTACTGGCCCAGGAACGACGCCAGTACGGCGCTTCCCAGAAGGACCCCAACAATCATTCCGCTGATACGCATGATGTAGCGCATCTTGCTCCTCCCCCCCGAAATGAGCTAGATGAAAAGATGGTAGGGGCAATCGCCGTCACCCGTCCAGATGACACAGGCTTTTCTCAGGTTTCTTCTACCGTGCGCTGGCTAGGGGTTCGGGGCCCCTGGCCGGAGCCGGGTGCCCGAACGGGTTAGCATCGGCGGGTGGTCCACGGAATGTCGGGTGTGCGTCGGCGGAATGCACGCCCCCGGCGAAAGCGGACGCCCGTGGGCTGGGTGCCCCGTCAACATGGCGCGTGGTTCATGCTCGCCCTTCCCGTGGTCGTCGGGTTCATTCTCCGAATCGAGGACGGCGCGCCCGCCGCGCCCGGGCTCGTGGCCGTCGTCGCGTGCTGGATCAGCGGCTACCTCGCCTTCAACGCGATGACCGGCTGGCTGAAGGCCCCGCCGTCACGACGACCGGCCGCCAGGGCGCCACTGCTGACCTGGACGCTGCTCGCCGCGGCGCTCGGCGCGGTCTCGGTGGCGCTCGCCGGCCCCGGGTTGATCGGCTGGGTGCCTCCGTTCGCGCTGCTGGTGGCACCGGCGCTGTGGCTGGCCGCCACCCGCCGGGAGCGCAGCCTCGCCAGCGGGACGCTCACGGTCGCGGCCGCGAGCCTGATGACGCTGGTGACCCGCTTCGTCACGCCCGGCGCCCTGCTGGACAGCCTGGGCACCCCGGCCGGCACGAGCGCCCTGGTGCACACCGCGCTCGTGTTCGCCTACCTGACCGGCACCGTGCTGCACGTCAAGACCATGATCCGCGAGCGCGGCAGTGCGCGCTGGCTGGCCGCCTCGGTAGGGTGGCACGCCGTCGCCACCGCGGTCACCGCTGCCGCCGCCGCGACCGGCGCGCTCACCGCGTGGTGGGCGGTCCTGTTCGGTCTCGCCACCGCGCGGTCGTGGCTGCTGCCGTGGCTCGCCGCCCGGCGCACGATCCGTCCGCTCGCCGTGGGGTTGGTCGAGATCGCCCTGAGCACGGCGTTCGTGCTGATCACCGCCTACGGCTGAGCAGCGGAGTGCCGGTCAGGCCTTCCGCCACGCCGGCGGCACGCCGGGAGCGAGGACCGTGGCGTCGGGCAACCCGTCTAGCACCTTCTCCGGCCCCTTGGGGTTGTAGATCGCGATCAGCCGCATCGGCGACCAGGTGGTGTTGAAGGTCGAGTGCACCGCGCCGTAGGGGACGTAGACGGCGTCGCCCGCGACCACCGGGAACGGTTCGGTGCCCTCACCGACGGTCTGCACGCCCTCGCCGCTGATGATGTAGAGCACCTCCTCCGCCTCGTGGGTGTGCGGGGCGTGCCCCTGGCCGGGGTAGATGATCACCTCGCCGACGGTGATGCCGGCCTCGTCGCCCACGTCGTCAGCCACCAGCCACTTGATCGTTCCCCAGTCGAAGACGCGGGTCGGGATGTCGTCCGGGCGTCTGGCCATGGTTCCTCCTCGAATTCCTGCCCGCGGACGCGACGTCGCGTCCGGTTCGGCCGATTCCACTCTTCGCCTGCCCGTGCCCCATCGCCAAGTCCAATTCGGCCCGGGTGGCCCGCTCGTCGTCCCGGATCGGGGTGTGGACGCCACGTAGACTCCCGATGGATCCCTGCTCCCGGAAGGCTGTCGTATGGCGAGGTTCGGTGGTGCGCGCGTCGCGGCCGCGGCGCTCGGAGCATCGATGCTGGTCGCGCTGGCGGCCTGCACGACCCCCGACACGATCGTGCCCGGAGAGCGCCCGAACTCGCCCACCGCGACCACCACGCCGTCCCGGAACCCCGAGACCGACCCGGCGAAGCTCGCCCTCCCCCTCTCGTCCCTGCCCGGCTGGACCGCGCCCACGACGACCGGCGACGGCACGTACACCCGTGCGATGGTCGGCTCGAGCGACCAGGTCAGCTGGACGGTGCTGGACGGCAACAACCAGGTGATCAAGAACTACGACCCGAGCCGGCCGGTCGCGTTCGGCGACTCCTCGACCTACACCGAGGTCCCCGGCGTGCTCACGTTCCGGGGCAACAACTACCGCGACGCCCCGGTGTACGGAACCACCGACGTCCGCGACAAGACGATGCAGGTGGTCTGGACGCAGGACACCGGCGACGTCTACGCGGAGAACTCGCACTGGGCCGGCGCCGGGTGGACGGGCCAGCCGCTGCTGGTGAACTGGCCGAAGGCCACCAAGGAGGCGATGGGGCTCAGCCAGGCCCAGATCGACGACCCGGATTTCGTCGAGGTGGTCTACCCGGTCGTGGACGGCAACGTCTACCGGCTCGACCTGGCCACCGGCCGGCAGACGAAGCCGCCCATCGAGGTGGGCTTCGCGTTCAAGGGCACCGGTTCGATCGACCCGCGCGGCTACCCGCTGCTCTACTCGGGTATGGGCCTGAACCAGAACGGTGATGTGGAAGGCACCTGGCGGTACCGGATCTTCGACCTGATCCAGAACAAGGAGGTGTCCGGCTGGGACGGCTCGGACCCGGGCGCACCGCGGGACTGGGGCGCGTTCGACTCCTCCGCCCTGGTGAACGCCGCCACCGACACCCTGATCGAGCCGGCCGAGAACGGCCTGGTCTACAAGGTGAAGCTGAACGCGATTTTCGACCCCGAGGCGAAGACCGTGAGCGTGAAGCCTGAGTTCACGAAGTTGGACTACACCACGCCCGACTCCTCGCGGCACGGCATCGAGAGCTCGGCGGCGGCCTACCGCAACCTGATGTACGCCGGCGACAACGACGGCAACATCGTCTGCTGGGACGCCACCACGCTGCAGGTGGTCTGGGCGCACCCGACCGGCGACGACACGGACGCCTCGATCGTGCTCGAGGACGACAACGGGACGCCGTACCTGTACACCGGCAACGAGATGGACAAGCGCGGCGAGGGCGACAACGGTGCCAGCCACGGGCCGATCACGATCCAGAAGATCAACGGCTTCACCGGCGCGACGGTGTGGTCCTACGAGATCGATGCCGTCTACAACAAGGCGGTGAACGGTGGCCTGATGGCCACCCCGGTGCTGGGCACCGGAGAGGTGTCCGACCTGGTCTTCTTCAACATCGCGAAGACCGGCTCGGACAAGGCCGGCACCCTGCTCGCCCTGGACCGGAAGACCGGCGCGGTCGCGTGGCGGCGGACGCTGCCACACTTCGGCTGGAGCTCACCCCTGATCCTGACCGGCACCGACGGCCACGCGTACGG
>JAGQUI010000133.1 GCA_020438595.1 Propionibacteriaceae bacterium
CCCAAATCGCCGACTTGTCAGAATCTCGTGCGGCTATAGCCGCATGAGATTCTGACAAGTCGGCGGTTTGGCGTCGTGGGATCAGACCTGCTCATCGCGGTGCTCGACGACGTTGGTGCGGCGGGTCGCCTGCGCGTTGGTGACCAGGCCGAGGATCACGGCAAGGACGCCGGCGCCCATGCAGATGTAGCCGATCATGGTCAGGTTCACGCCGGAGATCGAATCCCTCACGGCGAAGCTGAGGATGGCACCGATCACCAGCAGGGCGATTCCGGTTCCCGTGGTCGTGGACATATGGCTCCTTCATTCGGTTGCCCAGGGACGCGTACCCGAACCGCCCCCGGCCGAAACC
The DNA here is from genome assembly GCA_020438595.1 of Propionibacteriaceae bacterium. The sequence continues at coordinate 353 of JAGQUI010000133.1, forward strand.
TCACCGCCAGGTGAGCCAGTAGCCGTGCGGGTGGCAGGTGGCCAGGGCCCGGTCGGTCCGCCGGCCGTTCCGCCAGCTCGAGTACCCCAGCACGGTCGCGTCGTTGCCCACGAGGTCGGGTGGCAGCGGCAGCACCTCGACGATGAAGGGCGACTCCGCCCACACCCAGTCGAGGTCGCGTTGCGCTCCGAGCGCCTCGACCACGCCGGCGAACTCCCGTTGCCGCCCGGGCTCGAGGTAGCAGAGCATCCAGGTCGTGGTGATCACCGGCGTGCCGTCGCCCAGTTCGGCCACCGCTGACGCCAGGCCTGCGACCGCGTCCCCACGGCGCACCGGTACCGGGTCGGCCAGGAAGAGGGCGATGGCCCGCTGCAGCCGCACGAACCGGTCCGCCTGGTCGGGCCACACGCACGCCTCCAGCCAGCGGGCGTCGTCCGGATCGGTCAGGTCGAGCGGGTTCGCGTCCAGGCCGAGCCGGGACGCGATCTCCGGCAGCCCGTCGGCCAGCCGCCGACCCTCGGGACGCACCGAGCACTCCAGCACCACCTCCGAGGACCCCAGCACCCCGTGGCCGTCGGTGTAGGCGAGCCGGTCGAGCATCAGGTTGAGCCCGGCGCTGGCGCCGACGTCGAGGTGCGCCCGCGGCCCCGGCGGTAGCTGGCCGAACCCCGCGACCAGCACCGGCGCCCGTCCGATCTCGTTCGTCTGGGGCAGCCGGGTCGCCACCAGTTCGCGCAGTTCGGTGGCGTGGTCGGCGCAGAACGCGAGGAACTCGGGCACCGGGTCGCCGCTGTCGACGGCTCCACCGGCGAGGTTCGGGTAGAACCGGGCCAGCGGGTGGGACGGATCGGCGAGCAGCAGGTAGTGCACGGCAGCGAGCAGGTTCACCGGCACGCGGGCGGGATCAGGCGCGTCCGCGAGCAGGTCGTCCAGCACCGGCCAGTCCGCGAGCGCCCTGCTGATCCGCGAGTAGAGGGGCGCCCGGTGGGCCGATGATTCGACGAAGTGGCGGAAGCGCGTCCGGACGGGATCAGCCACGCGCGGCCACCTCCAGCAGCGCACGCATCCGGGTGGGCAACACTTCGGCCAGCGAGATCGCCGTGCTGCTTCGCGTCACACCGGGAATCTCGAGCATGGCGTTGGTGACCCGGTACAGGTGCGCGGTGTCCCGGGCCACCACCTTCACCAGCAGGTCGGCGTCGCCGGTCGTGGAGTGGATCTCGATCACCTCCGGCAACGCCACCACACCGGCCGCGGCCGCGTCGCCGCTGGACTGGCTGATCTCCAGCGACACGAACGCGACCAGGGGGTAGCCGAGCGCGGCGTGGTCCACGCGCTGGCCGAAGTCGCGCAGCGCCCCGGCCGCTTCCAGTCGTTTCAGCCGGGCCTGCACGGTGTTCCTGGCCACGCCGAGGGTGCGGGAGATGGCGAGGGTGGTGGCGTCCGGGTCGTCGTCCAGGGCGAGCAGGATCCTGGCGTCCAGCGGGTCGATCGCGGTCATGTTGAGCATCATGCTCACCCCAACCCCGAAATGGAAGCACTGTGCCCAGCTGAGTCGTCCCCGGTTGCGCAGGCTGGCCGGAGTTCGCCACCATGGCCGCATCCGTTGAAAGGTGAACCGTGGATCCCGTCGCGCTCCCCCGGCCCCGTGCCGCCGTCGAAGCCCTGCCCGCCTATGTGGCCGGACGCAAGGCCACCGGCACGGACGTCGCCCCGCTCGCGTCCAACGAGAGCCACTTCCCGCCGCTGCCGAAGGTGCTGGACGCCATCGCCGCGGCGGCCGGACGCGTGCACCGCTACCCCGACATGGCCACCACCACGCTGCGGCAGCGGCTGGCCGAGGTGAACGGCGTCGGCATCGACGAGGTCGCGGTCGGGCCCGGCAGCGTCGGCGTGCTCTCCGAGCTGATCGCCGCGCTCTGCGACGCCGGGGACGACGTGGTGTTCGCCTGGCGCTCGTTCGAGGCCTACCCGATCCTGTGCCAGGTCGCCGGCGCGCACGCGATCCGCGTCCCGCTGCGGCCCGACGAGGGTCACGACCTGCCCGCGATGCTGTCGGCGATCACCACGCGTACGAAGGTCGTGCTGCTGTGCTCGCCGAACAACCCGACCGGGACCGGGATCGGGCTCGATGAGTTGTCGGCCTTCCTGGAGCTGGTGCCCTCGAGCGTGCTGGTGGTGCTGGACGAGGCGTACCGCGAGTTCGGGGCCACCGAACTGGACACGCTCGCGCTGTACCGGCGCTACCCGAACCTGTGCCTGCTGCGCACCTTCTCCAAGGCGTACGGCCTGGCCGGGCTGCGGGTGGGCTACGCCATCGCGCGTCCGGAGGTCGCCGAGGGCCTGCGTCGCACCCAGGTGCCGTTCTCGGTCAGCAACGTCGCCGAGGCGGCCGCGCTGGCCGCGCTCGACTCCGCCGACGAGGTGGCGGAGCGGGCCGCGTCCGTGATCTCAGAGCGGCCCCGGGTCGAGGCCGCCCTGCGGGAGTTGGGCTGGGCCGTGCCGGACGGCGAGGCGAACTTCTTCTGGCTGCGCTGCGGCGACGCCGAGCGGGAGCGGCTGGTGGCGGCGTTCGACGCGGCGGGCGTGATGGTGCGTGGCTACGCGGGCGACGGGATCCGGGTGACCCTGGCCGACCGCGCGACGAACGACCGGGTGCTCGCGGTGCTGGCCGGCTTCGAACGGGAGCAGTCATGACCACCCGTCAGGTCGAGGAGACCGGGTTGCGGCACAGCCTGGTCGAGGACGCGTTCGGCCTCATCACCGGCACGTTCGTGGCGTCGCTGGGCATCTTCCTGCTGAAGTCGGCCCACGCGGTCACCGGCGGGACGGCGGGCCTGTCGCTGCTGCTCAGCTACGCGACGGGGATCTCGTTCGGCGTGCTCTACTTCGTGACCAACCTGCCGTTCCTCGTGCTCGCCGTCCGCAACAAGGGCTGGGACTTCTCGGTGCGCACGCTGCTCTCGATCGCGATGGTCTCAGGCTTCGCCTACCTGCACCCGCTGATGTTCCCCGGCATCCAGTTGAACCCGGTCTACGCGACCCTGGTCGGCAACCTGCTCGCGGGCGTCGGCATGCTGATGGTGTTCCGGCACCGGTCCAGCCTCGGCGGGCTGAACACGCTGGCCCTGATCGTGCAGGACAAGGTCGGCTGGCGCGCCGGCTACGTGCAAATGGCCATGGACGTGACGATCATCGTGGCCGCGCTGAGCGTGGTGCCGCCGGCGAACGTGCTGCTCTCCGCGGCCGGTGCCGTGGTGCTGAACATCGTGCTCGCCCTGAACCACCGGCCCGGGCGCTACCTGGGCTACTGAGCCGCGGCGGAGGCAGGCGTCGTCGCGCGCCGGGCGATCCAGGTCGCGCGGAGGGTCTGTTCGTCCGCCGGCACGTCGGTGTACTCCTCGGTGACCGCCACGAGCTCGAAGCCGGCCCCGGCCAGCGCCGAGCGGACCGCGTCGTCGGAGTGGAGGTGCTGGAGGTGTTGCTCCGTGAAGGGCTCCACTCCGGCCCCGGAGACCTCGATCCGGGACCAGCAGGTGCGTGCCGCGCGGTCGACGGTGTAGCGGATGACGTAGCTGGTCCCGTCCTGCTCGCCCTCGACGGCGGGCGTGCTCTCCGCGAGGTCGAGCATCGCGTCGGCGTGCAGGTCGAAGACGAACCATCCGCCCGGGCGCAGGTGCGCGGCGACGGCCGACAGGGTGCGGCGGAAGTCGGCCGGGGCCAGGTAGTTCAGGCCGTCGAAGGTCGACACCGCGGCGTCGAAGCCGCCGGGGACGGGCAGGTCCGGCAGCGTCGCCGGCACCAGGTCGACGTCCGGACCGAGGAGCCGCCGGGCGCGCGCCAGCATCGCGGACGAGGCGTCGACACCGGTGACCAGATAGCCGCGGTCGAGGAGTTCTGCGGCCAGGAGCCCGGTGCCGCAGCACACGTCGAGCACCCGGCGCACACCGGCCGGGTCACCGCGCCACAGGTGGTCGAGGTAGCCGGCCCAGACGGGGTAGCAGGGGTCGACGACGATCTCGTCGTAGATGCCTGCCAGCCGGGAGTAGGGCTCGACCTCGCGCAGTCCGCGGTGCGGGTTCAGAGGCCGAGGAGCTTGGCCTTGGCCGCCGCGAACTCCGCGTCGGACAGGATGCCGGAGGCGTGCAGCTGGGCGAGCTGGTTCAGCTCGGCGATCGTGTCGCTCTGGGCCGGTGCCGCCGCAGCGGGTGCCACCGGCGGGGCGGCGACCGCCTGCTGGGCGGCGGCCTGCTGCGCGGCCTGCTGCATCGCTTCCTGCTGCTGGTAGGCGGCGACCTGCTGGGCGTTGTAGGCCGCCTCCTGCTGGGCTTCGTAACGGCCTGCCTGCCGGCGGGCGACCCGTCCGGAGACGGCCGTGGCGGTACCGGCGACCACCGCGGTGCGGGCGGCCATACGCAAGAGTCCCATCGAACTACCTCTCTGTCTGTGTGGGTGGTGCCAGGTCAGTCCGTCAGGACGGCCTGGGCGACGTCGACCGGGATCCGGACGTGGTCCATCACGACGGCGTCCGCGGCCTGCAGGGCATCGACCAGTCTGGCCGCCCACAGGTTCTCGACGGCGATCAGCATCGCCGAACTGTTCGGCAGCAGGTCCTCGCTGATCTCCTCGGCATCCTCGGGGCCGAGCACGCCCGGCTGGCTGATCTCGAGGCCGACGAACTCGGCGCCCGTCTCGGCGTCGAGGTCCTGCACCTGCAGGGCCGTGAGCACGCCGTCGGCGTCCTTGCTCACGAACTCGAGGTCGAGGACGCGAATGGTCCCGTTCTCCACCTGTTCCAGGATCGCCGGCGCAATCCGCCCGGTGAACTTGTTGCCGGGAAATCCGATGATGTACACATCGACCGGGCCGACTGCCATGGTTGCTCCTCGCTCGCATCGGTTCGGGCGACCGGCTCCCTGGTCGCCGAAACCCACCCTAGACGTCGTGCGCGGCTACCGACAGCAGATCCGTCCATCTCCGTTGGCTCTCTCGTGTGGGCGACTCGAGACCGCATCGTCCGCACTCTCATAGCCGATGCGGATGGTCGAGCTTGCCGTGACCAGGGCCCGTGCGCGGGGCCACTCGGGCGTCGGTGTGGCCGCGTGGAGCAGGTATTGGGGCAGTTTCCAGGCACCCCTGCCACCTTATGGCCCCTGAAGCAGCTTTTGCGCGCTCTGGGCCGCTTCATAAGCTGCGTCGAGCGGCCAGAACGCGATCGGCCGCCGGCTCGGCCGCTCATAAGCTGCCTGATGCGGCCACAACCTCACGCTCATGCCGCATGTGGTGCGGTCAGGCCACGTGCACTGCGAGGTGATCGCGAAGCGATGCCACCTCGTTCGCCAGTTCCTCTGCTGGATACGCCTTCGACTTGCGTGGCAGGTGTTCCCGGACAAGTCGCTCGGTTTCAGGTAGGACGCTGACCAGCCATTGCCGGACGTCTTGCGGGGTCTCGAATCCCTTAGGGACTGAGTGCCAGACGATGAAGCGTCTCTGCGTGCGTCCAACCGGTCCGGGCTTCACTCCATAGGGCTCATCTGGCTCGCGGAAGTTGTGCCACGTCAAGAAGGCGAAGTCGACTACGTACTGGTCGTCACTGGTTTTGGGACTGAACGCACGGATCTCCTGCTGGACAACATGAAGCGCGGCTTTCGGAGGTCCCCACTCAGCGAGGATTCCGCCACTAACGAAGGGCATAGGGCCGATCTTGCCTGACCTTGAACCCCCGTACACTCCGAACGCACTACTTTGCCGCGAAGTCCGCGGTCGGTTCTGTTGAGCTGGTTGAGGTCCCAGGCGCCGGCTGGTGGCACTCCTGGCATGGCGCTGATGTCCCGGGAGTGGCCTTCAGGCTCCCGTGAATCGTGTCGCTCGGCGACGACTTCAATGTGCCAACGATAAATCGCGAGCGGCGCAATGCCGAAGGTGTATGCCACTTCGGTTGGGTGCTGGGTCGATGTGTTGGACGTGTGGGGGAGGGGGTGCGGGTCGGGAGGGTGCGTCGCTGGATGACGGGGTGTGGAACGTTGGGTGGGGATTCTTTGGCGGGATTCTTCGTCGTGCGGTGCTTTGGTGTCAGCGCGGCTGCTGAAGAGTGCGGTTCCAGACCTCGGCGAGGCGGCGGACGGTGGGTTCGAGTGTGGGCAGGTCGCGGCGGTAGATGCGGCCCTGGGCGAGGCGGGTGGCGAAGGTCTCGAGGAGGGTTGCCCATTCCTCGGCGGTGCGCGGTTCGACGGGCACGGGCACCTCGACGGTGTGGCTGACCGGCTTCTCGACCTCGATCGTGCGGGTCACCACACGCACCTCGGGCAGGTTGTCCCGTTCGGCTCGGCGGGCCTCCCAGGCGCGGTGCCGGCAGCTGGATGAGCACCAGGACGGGATCCGGCCGCGACTCGGCACGGGGACAGGCTGGCCGCACCAGCCACACTCCACGGTCTGGCCGGGGCGTCGCCGGCCGCCGGGTGTCGGGGTGTCGCTGCGCGGTGGTGTTGCATCCATGTGAGAGCCCTCGGTTTCGTGCCAACGAGTTTATGCCCACCGTCAATGCACATTGTGTATCCCGATCTCGGGAGTGGCTGGGAAGCGACGGTGGCCCGTGCGTCGCAGGGCGCATGAGGTCTGTGCCGCTTGGTGGTGGTCGGCGTGGGCGGGTGGCTGAGCAACCTGGTTTCGCGGCGGCGTTGGCGCCGATCTTGCCGGCGGGTTTCGCGCGGGCCTGTTTGCACCGGGTGTATCGCACCTGGAGGCACGGCTGAGGGGTGATTCCAGCGTCCGCGGGCAGTATCGATAGTGATACTATTGGGCCGTGGCGT
>JAGQUI010000134.1 GCA_020438595.1 Propionibacteriaceae bacterium
CGGGTGCCGCGTAGTCGTAGGTGGCCGCCGACGCAGGGGTCGACGGGACGGCGAACATGGTCAGCACCACCATGGCGGCGGCGAGAACGCTCACCAGGCGGCTTGTCGTAGCGCGCGACACAAAAGCTCCTCGGGGGGAACAGAACGTCGGCGCCGACCGGTGTTAGCGAGACAAGGCCGCCACGGACGTCAAGTTGAACACTCGCCCAGAATCATAAACCAATTCTTGGCAATTCTCACCCTTTTCTAAGGATTGCCTTGCCAAGCCTCAACCCGGGGTTGATCAGGGCAGCCAGACCGTCGCCCGGATCAGGTTGTGGTCGGACGGGATGGTGCCGATGAAGCGTCCCGCCGAGTCGATCCGGACCACGGTCTCCCACTCGCTGACCCGCATCCTGGTGACGAAGATGTAGTCGATGTAGGTGCCGTTGACGTAGCCGAAGCGCGGCGCCTTGCGGGAGAAGTCGTTGTAGCTGGAGTAGTTGGTGCGGATCCGCTTCTCCACGATCGCGCCCGAGGTCGACCCCCGGCTGCGGTAGCTGTTTCCCAGCGGGTCGATGTAACCGGCGCCGAGCATCAGCCGGTACGGCCGGTTGCCGTCGTGGTCCCACTTGTGGGCGTTGAAGTCGCCGACCATCATCGTGGGCATCTTCTTGCCGGGGTTGAGCCGGTTCAGCGCGTTGACGATGGCCTGGGTCTGCCGGGCGCGCAGGGCGAAGAACCCCTTGGGCTCGAGGTGGGTGTTGCCGAACAGGAACAGCCGTCCGGTCGACTTCTGGCGGAACACCGCCCACGCGAGGTAGCGGGCCTGGTTGGCGCCCTTCTGGGTGGGCAGCTTCACCGATCCCTGCCTGATCAGGGTCACCGTCTTGGTGTCGTAGAGGATCCTCGTGTCCAGGCTGGCCCCGCGGTTCACGTACCGGCAGTGCCGGTAGGAGCGGGAGTTCGCGCAGTTGTAGCGGTAGTCGTTGGTGATCGCCCAGGTGCCGCCGAGCCCGTTCAGCAGGTCGTCGAACTGGGAGGTCGACCGTCCGGGGAGCTGGCCCTGGGAGGCCTCCTGGATGCCGAGCACGTCGAGGTTCTGGGAGTTGATCGTCGAGACCACCGCGGACTTGCGCTGGGCCCAGGACTTCTCGCCCTTCTTGCGGCAGTTCTCGCACTTCACGTTGTAGCTGCCCACCCGCAGCGGCAGGCTCTGCGGGATCTCGTACTTCACGGGCTGCGACCAGTCGCTGATCGGCTCGCCCTCCCCGGAGAGCACCCGGAGGCTGAAGTAGTAGGTGGCCTTGGCGTCGAGGTCGGAGAAGGTGGCGCGCTTGGCCTTGACCACGGTGGTGGTGTCGAGCTCCTGCGCGGACGTTCCCACCGCCGCCTCGTAGGACCAGGCCTTGTTGGTCCGCTTCCAGGTGGCCTCGATCGAGGTGGTGCTCGGGCTGGAGAGTTCGGCCGCGGGCGCCAGCACGGGGTAGGGGCGCGCCGGGGTGGCGAAGGACGTGGCCTCGCTCCACTCGCCGTGCTCGCCGAGCGAGTTGGACGCGGCCGCGCGCAGGAAGTAGGTGGTCAGGGGGGCGAGCTCGGGCACGAGGAGGATGGTGGCGGTCGTGGTCAGCTCGACCGGGTCGGTGAACGCCGCATCGGTGTCGTAGGCGATCACGTAGCCGGCGGCACCGTCCACGGCGTCCCAGGAGAGCGCGGCCATGGTGGGGCGCTGGCTGACCCGGACGTGGCCGGGGGCCTCGGGCAGGACGGGCTCGGCGGTGGCGGGACGGATGCTGGTGAGGGCGATGCCGAGGCAGGTCGCGAGGGCTGCGATGATCGCGAGAGCGCGGGTCACCCGCATCCTCTTCGCTCGCACGGCGCCCTCCCCATCGCGCGACGTCCGTCGCCCGGATGCCGCTCAAGACCTCCTGCGAGTTTATCACGGGGAGGCGATTCCTGAGAGTTCTCAGTATTGGGGACCCGAGGGCGTCGGCCGGGCTCCGGCCGCCGGTCGGCGCCGCGTGGCCCGGGTCGGAGGCGGGTCCGCGGGCGTGCCAAAATGGCGGCCATGCTGTCCCTGCCGTCGTTGTTGAGTGCGCGCGTCCAGGCCGTTTCCGGGATCGACCCGGAGTTGCGTCCCGCGACGCGTCCGCAGTTCGGCCACTTCCAGACCAACGTCGCACTCCGCCTGGCCAACACAGAGGGGCGCCCACCGCGGGAGGTGGCGGCCCGGCTGGTCGAGCAGATCGACCTGTCCGACCTGTGCGAGCCGCTGGAGATCGCGGGCCCGGGCTTCATCAACCTGCGCCTCCGCGCGGACGTGCTGGCCGCCGCGGCCACCCGGGTGCTCACCGAACCGGGTGCGGGGATCAGCCCTGCGGAGGCGCCGATGACGGTGGTCGTCGACTACTCCTCGCCCAACGTGGCCAAGCAGATGCACGTCGGCCACCTGCGCTCGACGATCATCGGCGACTGCTTCACCCGCGTCCTGCGGGCGCAGGGGCACACGGTGATCCCGCAGAACCACATCGGCGACTGGGGCCGTCAGTTCGGCATGCTGGTCGAGCAGATCCTGGCCGAGGGCCTGGACCTGACCACCCTCGACCTGGCCGGTGCCGAGGAGCTCTACCAGCGCGCGAACGCCCACCTCAAGGACTCCGAGGAGTTCGCCGCGCGGGCGCGGGAGCGGGTGGTGAAGCTGCAGGCCGGCGACGCGGAGACGCGGCGGATCTGGCAGCAGCTGATCGACATCTCGCTGGTCGGGTTCAACGCCACCTACCGGCGGATGAACGTGCTGCTCACCGACGCGGACCTGGCCGGGGAGTCGATCTACAACGCCGACCTGCCGGTGGTTGCGGCGGATCTCGAGGACCGGGGCATCGCGGTCGTGGACGACGGCGCGCTGGTGGTGTTCACCGAGGGCTTCCCCGCGCCGGCGATCATCCGCAACGCGCAGGGTGGCTTCGGCTACACCTGCACCGACCTGGCCGCGATCCGGCACCGGGTCGGTGAACTGCACGCGAGCCGCCTGATCTACGTGGTCGGCGCGCCGCAGGCCTACCACTTCGAGCAGGTGTTCGCGGTGGCGACCCGCGCCGGCTACCTGCCGCCCGGGGTGAGCGCGGAGTTCGTCGGGTTCGGCCAGGTGCTCGGTGCGGACGGCAAGAAGTTCTCCACCCGTGAGGGCACGGCCGTCACCCTGAACAGCCTGCTGGACGCGGCGGAGCAGGAGGCGGCACCGTCCATCGCCCTCGCCGCGATCAAGTACGCCGACCTGTCCAACGGCCTGCAGAAGGACTACACCTTCGACGCCGAGCGGATGGTGGCCACGACCGGCGACACCGGCCCGTACCTGCAGTACGCGCACGCCCGGGTGAACCAGATCCTGCGCAAGGCGGAGGCGGAGGGGATCAGCTTCGACGCGGTGACCGTGCTGGACGAGCCGGCCGAGCAGTCCCTGGCGCTGCTGCTGTCCCGGTTCGGCGAGATCGTGGCCCTGGTCGGCGAGACGCTGCAGCCGCACCGGCTGTGCGGCTACCTCTACGAACTCGCGGGTGCGCTGAGCACCTTCTACGAGCAGTGCCCGGTGCTGAGGAGCGAGGGCGACGTGCGGGCGTCCCGGCTGGCGCTGTGCGCGGCCACCCGCACGGTGCTCGCGTCCGGCCTCGACCTGCTCGGCATCGAGGCCCCCGAGCGCATGTGACCCGCGGACCGAGTCGGGGACGGTTCCTTACTCAGTCCATTCTCAGGTGGGCCGAGTAAGGAACCGTCCCCAACCCGGACCGGGGCGCTCAGACCTTCGCGTGGCGGGCCCTGGCGAAGGAGTAGACGCCGTACGCGGCGAAGCCACTCGAGATCAGCGCCACCAGTACCTGCCCGAACGGGAGGGCGACGAGGTCGCTCAGCGCGCCGTCCAGACCGCGTGAACGGGACGGGTCGTGCAGCGCGGCGGCGGTGACCAGTCCGCTGCCCAGGGCCATCAGCGCCACGCCCTTGGCGATGTAGCCGATCCTCGCGACGGTGATCAGGAGGCTGCCCGGACTGGTCTCCAGGTCGTCGCGGAACCCCTCCGTCCAGCCCTTGTGGATGTGGAACGCGCCCACACCGATGACGGCCAGGCCGCAGGCCCCGACCAGCGCCTGGCCGAACGGGAGGCTCATCACCGTGGCCGTGGCGTCCTTCGCCTGGGCCGGGCCCGACGTGCCCCCGCCGAGCAGGATCGTCACCGCTCCCCAGGCGAGCACCAGGTACACCAGCGTCTTCCCGACGGCCTTCACCCGGTCCGCGGCCTTGCGGCTGCGGATGCCCTCGCTCACCTGCCAGACGGCCAACAGGACGAAGCCCGCGACGATCGCGACCAGCACCAGACCGCCCACCGGGGTGTCGGAAACCAGCCTCATCGCGCCCTTCGGATCCGCCTCCGCCCCCTTGTCGCCGAAGGCGACCTGCAGCCCGAGCGCGGCGACGAGCAGGTGCAGCACGCCGTTGACGAGGTAGCCGGCCCGGGCTCCGGCCTCGACCACCGGATGGTCCGCGACCGCACTCGCCGCGCTGGGCCCGCTCACTCGACTCGTCACCTCGCCTCCCTCTCCGGTGCTGCAGGAGTACCCGGAGGAGCCCGATCCCATTCCCACGCTCGGACGCGTCGCGGTGGCTATCGTGAGCAAGTGGCAGCGACCGAGCCGGAGTACGGATCCGGGGAGCAGGTCGATCCGCGCGGCCTGCGCCGCACCGTCCTGATCGTTGCCGGGCTCAACCTCGCCTACTTCTTCGTCGAGTTCGCCGTCGCGCTGGCTGCGGGCTCGGTCGCGTTGCTCGCCGACAGCGTCGACTTCCTCGAGGACACCGCGGTGAACGTGCTGATCTTCCTCGCCCTCGGCTGGCCGCTGGTGCACCGGTCGGTGATGGGCAAGGTGATGAGCGTGCTCATTCTCGGACCCGCGCTGCTGGCCGGCTGGGAGGCGTTCGAGAAGTTCCGCGACCCGACCCCACCCGCGGTGCTGCCGGTGGTGCTCGCCTCGCTGGGCGCGATCGTCGTCAACGGGACGGCCGCCTGGCTGCTCGCCAGGGTCCGCCACCACGGCGGTTCACTGAGCCGGGCCGCGTTCCTCTCGGCCCGCAACGACGTGCTGGTCAACGTCGCGATCATCGCGATGGCCGGCGTGACGGCCTGGACCGGTTCGGGGATCCCGGACCTCGCGCTGGGCTGTTTCATCGTCGTGCTCGCTCTGCGTGCGGCGAAGGAGGTCTGGGAGGTCAGCGAGGAGGAGCGGCTCGCCGCCCGCGCCCTGGCCGGGGAGGACCTCGACTGACGGGGAAGGGGACGGTGCTCCTTCCGCGACGTGGAACGGGGACGGTTCTCGTTCCGCGTCACGCACGCCGACCGGCGGGGACGGTTCCCGTTTCAGTTCTTGCGGTTGACAAGGGGCGGAGTGCCTTGGACCGAAAGGGGGACGGACCCGTGAACCGGAATGGGGACGGTTCTTGTGAACTGGAAAGGAACCGTCCCTGCGAACTGGAAAGGAACCGTCCCCGTGAACCGGTCCCCGTGAACCGGAATGGGGACGGTTCTTGTGAACTGGAAAGGAACCGTCCCCGTGAACGGGAAAGGAACCGTCCCCGTGAACCGGAAAGGAACCGTCCCCGCGAACCGGAAAGGAACCGTCCCCGTCAGATGTGGCGGGCGCTCTGGTAGCGGGCGAGCGCCTCGATGCGCTCGGCGGCGTGGTCGACGATCCGTTCGGGGTAGCCGTGGGCATAGCCGTCGGTGGCCTCCCAGGGACGGTGGGCGGCTGCGCCCGCGAGGTGCCCCAGTTCCGGCACCCAGCGCCGCACGTACTCGCCGTCCGGGTCGAACCGCTCACCCTGCGTGACCGGGTTGAACACGCGGAAGTACGGCGCCGCGTCCGTGCCCGTGCCCGCGACCCACTGCCAGCCGTGCGCGTTGGAGGCCAGGTCGCCGTCGATCAGGTGCTCGAGGAAATGCGCGGCCCCGTGCGGCCACCACACGTGCAGGTCCTTGGTCAGGAAGCTCGCCGTGATCATCCGCACCCGATTGTGCATCCAGCCGGACGCGAGCAGCTGCCGCATGCCGGCGTCCACGATCGGGAAGCCGGTGTGACCCTCGCGCCAGGCGTCGAAGCGTTCGCCCGGCTCATCGTAGGCGACGGCAAGCGGGTTCAGGTCGGAGCCCAGCGAGTCCGGGTGGCGGTGCAGCACGTCGGCGTAGAACTCCCGCCAGGCCAGCTCGATGGTGAACCGCTCCGCGCCCTTGCCGCGCCGTCCGGCCAGGTCGGCCAGCAGCGTGCGGGGGTGCAGCACGCCGAACTTGAGGTACGGCGAGAGGCGTGACGTGCCGTCCACCCCGGGCTGGTCCCGGCTCTCGTCGTAGCGGACCAGCCCGGCGGAGAGGAACTCCTCCCAGCGGGCCGTCGCCGCGTCCTCCCCGGCCGGCGGCAGTGTGATCGGGCAGTCGGTGCGGGCGGCGTCGAGCATCGCCCACGCCGCAGGATCGCCCGGCGCGTCGGCCAGCACCAACCCGGGCGGTGCCAGGGCCGGGCCACGCCAGCCGTGCTCGCGCCAGGCGCGCAGGAACGGGGTGAACACCCGGTAGCCCTCGCCGCTCGCGTTCCGCACCCGGCCGGGCGTCACCGCGTACGGCGAGCCGGTGGCCACCCAGGTGACGCCGGCTGCGGCCAGGCCGTCCCGGACGGCGGCGTCGCGCGCCGCACCACCCGGCTCGGTCTCGGCCGACACGTGCACGGCGGTCGCACCGACTTCCGCGGCCAGCGCGGGGATCACCTGCCGCGGGTCGCCCCGGCGCAGGCACAGGTGGCCCTCGTAGCGGGCGTCCAGCGCCCTGAGGGTGGCAGCCAGCCAACCACGGCGCACCGGTCCGGCGGGATCGAAGAACTCGGGGTCGAGCACGAAGACCGGCAGCACCGGGTCGTGGGCCGCCGCGGCGGCGAGCGCCGGGTGGTCGGCGCGGCGCAGGTCGCGCCGCAGCCAGAGCAGGGACGGCCCGCTCACCCCGGCCCAACTTCGGTGGCGAGCCGAGCCGCCGCCGCGCCGATGGAGTGGCCGAGCTGGTGGCCCGGTTCGCCGACCAGGCGCTGGTGGCGTCCGCCGAGCCGGATCTCGACGGCCGGCCCGGAC
>JAGQUI010000135.1 GCA_020438595.1 Propionibacteriaceae bacterium
CGTCCCGAGCCTGCGAGGGACGGCGCGTCACGAAGGGCCGGCGAGGACCGGCACCCGCTCCCGCGGTGGTGCGGCGTCCGACGGCTCGTCCAGCCAGACGTGGGCCGGCGGAACCCGGCGTCGGGACGGGCCCAGCAGCGGCGAGTCGTCCGTCACGAACGAACGCAGGCGCTGCCGGCCCAGCACCGGCGCGGCCACCGCGACGATCGCCAGTGCCACCAGCAGCCAGCCGCGGGAGGCGATGCTGGTCTCGTTGACCAGCCGCCAGAGGCTGTAGGAGCCCATCCGGTGGGTCACCGAGGCGAGCACCAGGAAGTGCCAGCTCCAGTACAGGACGACGTCCACGACGACGACCGACACCGTGGCCCACACCCGGAAGCCGAGGAACACCAGCAGCGGCAGCACCCAGAGCGTGTACTGCGGGGAGAACACCTTGTTCGCCAGCAGGTAGGCCACCAGCAGGCCCAGCGCCGTGCCGGGCAGCGGGTACTCGCCGGCCCGGTGCGCCAGCCGCCAGCCGACCACCAGCACCGCACTCAGCGCGGCGGCCGTCGCGAGGGTGGCGAGCTCCATCAGCGCCCCCTGGGACAGGTCCACCCAGGTGCCCAGGTAGTACCAGACCGACATCGTGTCCTGCGTGATCCCCCGGGAGGCCTGGTACGCCAGCGGCGCCAGCCAGCCCTCCGGGTCGGCCAGGTACACCGGCAGGTTCACCGCGACCAGCAGGGCGGCCGCGGCCCCCGCGGCCTCTACGGCGCGCCGGACCCGGAGGGCGAGCGGCGTCTGGCCGGGTCCGGGACGCCCGAACAGCAGCCACGCCAGCAGCGCGGGCCCGAACAGCAGCGGGAAGAGCTTCAGCGCGCCGCCCAGGGCGAGCAGCAGGGCCGCGCTCAGGTAGCGCCGCCGCGGGACCGTCCGCGGATCCTGTCCCGCGATCAGGGCGAACGCGCCCACCGTGCACAGGGCCGGCGGCAGGTCGAGGTTGTAGGTGAGGTAGAACGCCAGCGCGGGCGACGCCGCCCACACCCACGTCCGGGCGCCGGCCGCCCGGTACAGGATCGCGGTCAGCCAGGCCGCGAGCCCGCCCATCACCACGGCGGTGATCGCGACGAACTCGGCGTAGGTGGACGCGGGCAGGCTGAGCAGCCACATCAGCATTCCGCTCAGCACCGGGTACTCCACGGTGGCCGGCGTCCCGCTTCCGGTCGGCAGCAACTGCAGGTAGGGCACCACGTGCTCGGCCAGCCCGCGGCCGTACCACATCACGGCGAGGTCGCTGTCGCAGCCGGTGGCGCCCGACAGCGACAGCGAGGCCATCGAGTTGCCGAAGCAGGGGGAGCGCAACCGGTAGCTGGCCCAGGCCGCCAGCAGGGTGACGGCGACCAGCACCGGGAGGTGCCAGGTCGCGCGGGTGTTCTTCATCTCGGCTGCACGCTAGGCAGCGTTCGTGTGCGCAGGCTGTGCGCTCCGGGCGCGCTGCCTGAGCGTCGGATGTGAGGTTCCGGCGGCGGTCGCCCGGACCGGGCCCAAACAGGCAGGCGTGGCGAACCGCACGGACCAGGCTCGCCGGCCGGTCCGTCCTCAGGTCAGGAAAGGCCGACTGCTTGCCCGGTAGAGCACGTACTCGAAGCGCCGCTCGCCGCGCACCACCGGCACGGTGATCGTCTCGACGCGGTCGGCGAGCCCGGCGAGGGTGGCCGCGAGGTCGGGGCTGGCGGCCTCGCACCAGACCACGAGGCGTCCGGACGGGGCGAGCGCGGCCAGGCAGCGGCGCAGGAAGTCCGCGCGGTAGAGCCGGGCGTTGTGGTCGTGGATCAGGAACGTCGGCCCGTTGTCCACGTCGAGCAGGATGGCGTCCCAGCTGCCCTCGACGGCGTCGGCGATGTCGCCGGTGACCAGCTCCACCCGCGGGTCGGAGGCCAGCCGTCCGAGCTGTGCGGTGGCGCCGCGGCGGGCCGCGTCCACCAGTTCCGCGGACAGCTCGACCACCCGGACGTGCTCCGCGCCGCCGTCCAGCAGCCGGGCCGCGGTGTAGCCCAGCCCCAGCCCGCCGACGAGGACGCGGGCGGCCGGCAGTGCGGCGTCGGCCAGCGCCAGCTCGGAGCCGACCTCGGTGGAGTCCATCGCGAAGACGCCGTTGACGATCAGCTCGTCCACCCCGTCCCGGGTGCGCAGCACGAAGTCCACCGGGCCATCGTAGGGTTGCCGCCATGGACAGGCGCTGGGTGGGCGCGGTGGCGGCCGCGCTGGCAGCGGTAGGGCTGGTCGCCGCGCTCGGCGGGTTCGCCCCCGCACCGCAGCGCAGTACCGGCGCCGGCCAGGTGATCCACCTCGCCCGCTGGGACCTCACCGCGCACCGCGCCGAACTCGTCGACGCCGACGCGGACGGCAACAAGACC
The DNA here is from genome assembly GCA_020438595.1 of Propionibacteriaceae bacterium. The sequence goes on from JAGQUI010000135.1 coordinate 2,400, forward strand.
GACCCCGCCGTGCGGGTGTGGTTCACCGTCGTGAACACCTGGACCGACTCACAGATCGAGCCGTGGGGGCTGGTGCGGGTGGTGCTCCCGGACGGCACCGCGCCCGACGACGCGTCCTGGCAGGTCGAGGGGCGCTCCGGCGGCTTCGACCCGGACGTGCCGCAGGAGGCGTTCCTCGAGGTTGACGTCGACCCCGGGTGGACGGGCGATCGGCCGCTCACCGTGCAGGTCTTCGACGAGCAGCGCTCGAACACGCCGGCCCCGATCGAGGTGTGGGGTCGCACCGCCGCGGTGGCCGTCTTCGACCTGACCTGCGAGGACCACCGATGACCGCCCGGACAGCCCGGCGCTGGCTCACCCTCGTCGCCGGGCTGCTCGTCGCCGTCGCCGCGGTGCTGCTCGCCCCGGACTCCAGCGAGGACGTCGCCTGGTCCCGGCCCGGGGCGGACGGCTGGGCCCGCGGCCCGTACGCCGACGCACAGGTCACCTCCGTGCGGCTCGCCCGGCAGATCGACGGCGGGTTCCGTGAGCTGTCCACGTCCGCGGTGTTCGTGGTGGTGGAGCTGGAGGTGTCCGCGCACCGTGAGCTGGCGCCGACCGGTGACCTCACCCTGCGCACCGCCGACGGGCACACCTACAGCCAGCGCGACGACATCTCGGTGACCCAGGTGCCGGCGGTCGAGCCCGGGTTCACCAGCAGCGGCACCGCGGTCTTCGAGCTGCCGCCTGACCGGGTGGCCGGCGCCGACCTCGTGCTGATCCCGCACAAGGGTGGGTTGCTCTCCTTCCGGTCGGGGCTGCGCTTCGATGACGTGGTGCCGGACGGGACGCCGGTGCAGGCGAGTGTCACACCCCGCTCGACGCAGACCTGGGTGACGCCGTGAGGTGGGCCAGGGCGGCGGGTGCGCTCGCCCTCGCGGTCGCGGTCAGCGGCTGGGTGGGCTGGACGCGGTTCGCGGCGCAGGAGCCGCAGCCGTCCGCCGTGCTCACCGCCGCGGCCCCGGTCGAGTACGGCAACGCCCGGTTCACCGTGGTCGGCTGGTCGCGGCCCGCCTCCGTCGACGACGGGGACGGGAACCTCGCCGAGCCGATGGCGGGCGCCGCGTTCGTCCGGCTCGACCTGCGCGAGGAGGCGCTCGGCGCGGTCGACGAGCTCTACTGCGACGGCTGGCTGTCCGCCGGCGCGGATCGCTGGCAGAACACGACCGATGTCGGCCCGGTCAGGGCGGGCCGGTGCAGCACGAACGCCGACGGCGACCCGCTCGCAGTCGGCCGGGCCAGGGACCTCAGCTTCTACTGGGAGGTGCCCGCCGCCGTCGCGGACGGCCCGCTCGGCTTCGAACTGCGGTTCGGCGACGACGCGGCGATCATGGTGCGGCCGTGAGCTCGGCCTCGCGCTCGACGCGGGCGGCGAGCCCCCGGTCGAACGCCGCGGCGTAGAGCGCGACCTGCACCGTGGTGGCGACCAGGCCCAACAGGAGCCCGGTCAGCGGCTGGTAGCCCAGGGTCACGGCGAGCGACTGCGGGCCGATCCAGCGCTCGAGCCCGCGCGCGAGCCAGTCGATCGCCAGGCCGAAGCCGGCGGACAGGCCGATCACCGCACCCACGAAGGCCGGGCCGCGGGCGAACACCAGGCGCAGCGCGTGCGCGATCGGCAGGTACTTGTCCCGGACGTCCGCGGTGAGCCAGAGCCAGGCCCGTCCCAGCGGGCCGGCGGACTCCTCCCCGTCGCCGAGCCGGACCGCGATCCTTTCGGCCCGGGTGCCCGCGGCCAGTTCCCGGGCGCTGAAGTCGCGCCAGCCGAACACCACGCCGGTCAGGCTCACCCACAGCAGCGGGAACAGGGCCGTCGCGACGACGGCGGGGCCGATCGACACCAGCCCGTCCAGGGCGCCGCGGACGGCCTCGGGCAGCCCGCCCCAGGCCGGCACAGCGCCGAGCACCGCCTCACGGGCGTCCAGCAGCCACCGCCAGACGGCGCGTCCGGTGAGCCAGGTGGTGACCACCCGGCCCAGCGCCAGCAGCACCGCGAACAGGCTGAACACCCAGGTGCCCTCGGCGAGCGCCAGCAGGAGGGCCACGACGCGGGAGCGTCCGGGGATGCGCCGCAGCGCGGCACGGGCCAGCCAGGCGACGACGGCGAAGCCGGCGAACATCGGCCAGTCGGACAGGTTCACCGAGTACAGCTCGGCCCGCAGGCCGTAGGTGGACAGGTTGGCGACGAACAGCTGCCGCCACTGCTCCTCGACCAGCCCCCACAGGGAGAACACCGCGATGAACGGGCCGAGGCCGTCGCTGAGCACGTCCCGGCGGAGCTGGCGCGCGCGGATCGTGCCGTCCCCGGCCGCGAGGGCGACGGCCGGGAGCGCGGGCTCGAGGCTGTGCACCATCAGCGCGAGGCAGCCGACCCACCACAGGATGCCGGCGAGGAAGGCGAGGGTGGCGGCGATCCGGTTGGTCGACAACCAGGCGGACGCCTGCTGGCCGAGCAGGTTGCCGGCGTAGCCGAGGCAGAACCACCCCACCAGGCCGGGCAGCCGGTGCCACCACAGCGCTGCCGCGTCCCGGGCCAGCTGCCAGGTCGTCCGCACGCCTGCACTGTAACGGCGGCCGCAGGCCGGGAAGTCCCCGGTGCGGGAAGTTGGGGGTTTCGCCGCGTGCGGGGGCGCGCCTAGGCTCGCCGCGTCAACGACTCAAGGAGGACCGATGGACGATGCCGTCTACCCCGACCCGGCGCTGTTCGGGACGGAAGACCTCGCGCTGCGTGAAGCGGCGGCCGCCGACCCGATCGGATTCTGGGCCGATCGGGCCGCAGAACTCGAGTGGTACCAGCCCTGGGACCAGGTGCTGGACGACTCCAGTGCGCCGTTCTTCAAGTGGTTCACCGGCGCACGTACGAACATCGTCCACAACTGCATCGACCGGCACCTGTCCGGCCCGTACAAGAACAAGCTGGCCCTGATCTGGGTCGGCGAGAACGGCACCGACTACCGCACCTACTCCTACTTCAGCCTGAACCGTGAGGTCATGACCATGGCCAACGTGTTCAAGGCGATGGGCGTCGGCAAGGGCGACAAGGTGACGATCTACCTGCCGCGGATCCCCGAGGTGGTCTTCGCGATGCTGGCGTGCGCGAAGCTCGGCGCGGTGCACTCGGTGATCTTCGCCGGGTTCTCCGCCGACGCGCTGGCGGACCGGATCGACGACTCGGAGTCGAAGCTGGTGATCACCGCGGACGGGTCGTGGGTGAACGGCGGCATCTTCAAGCTCAAGGACATCGTGGACGAGGCGATCCGGTTCTCCCCGTCCGTGGAGAACGTGATCGTGGTCAAGCGCACCGGGCACGAGGTGACCATGGACCCGCTGCGCGACCACTGGTACGACGACCTGACCGCGCTGCCGGTCGCGAAGGGCGCCTGTGCCACCGAGGAGATGGACGCCGAGGACCCGCTGTTCTTTTCATCCTCTACACGTCCGGCTCGACCGGGAAGCCGAAGGCGATCCTGCACACGCACGGCGGCTACATGGTCGGGACGTATACGACATTGAAGTACACGTTCGACATCAAGGATGAGGATCGCTGGTGGTGCACGGCCGATCCGGGGTGGATCACCGGGCACTCCTACCTGGTCTACGGGCCGCTGCTGACCGGGGCGACCTCGTTCATGTTCGAGGGCGGGCCCACCTACCCGTACCCGAACCGGTGGTGGCAGTTGATCGAGTACTACGGGATCACCAGCTTCTACACCGCGCCCACTGCGATCCGCTCGCTGATGCGGTTCGGCGAGGCGTGGCCGAACCGGCACGACCTCTCCTCGCTGCGCCTGCTGGGCTCGGTGGGGGAGCCGATCAACCCGGAGGCGTGGCACTGGTTCCACCGCGTGATCGGCAAGGAGCGCTGCCCGATCATGGACACGTGGTGGCAGACGGAGACGGGCATGTTCCAGATCTGCCCGACGCCGTCGATGCCGTTGAAGCCGGGGTCGGCGGGCAAGCCGTTCTACGGCCAGGTGGCCGAGATCGTGAGCGAGGAGGGCGAGCCGGTGCCGGACGGCGAGGAGGGCTTCCTCGTGCTGAAGAACCCGTGGCCGGCGATGCTGCGCACGCTCTACAAGGACGACGAGCGGTACGTGAACACCTACTGGTCGAAGTACCCGGGCAAGTACCTGGCCGGTGACTCGGCGAAGCGTGACAAGGACGGGTACTTCTGGGTGATCGGACGCACCGACGACGTGATCAAGGTGTCGGGGCACCGGCTCGGCACGGCCGAGGTGGAGTCGGCGCTGGTCTCGCACCCGGCGGTGGCCGAGGCGGCAGCGATCGGCCTGCCGCACGAGGTGAAGGGCAACGCGATCCACGCCTTCGTGGTGCTGCGGATGGGGTACGAGGGCAGCCAGGAACTCGCCGAGGACCTGCGCAAGCACGTCTCCCAGCACCTCTCGCCGATCGCCAAGCCGGACTGGATCGACTTCCCCGACAAGCTGCCGAAGACCCGCTCGGGCAAGATCATGCGCCGTGTGCTCCGCGCCCGCGCCCTCGGCCAGGACGAGGGTGACCTGACCACCCTGGAGGAGTAGCGGCCGCAGGTCGGCCCTTCGTGACGCGGTCCGGTTCGTTCCTCGCCGGGCCGCTCCTCAGGGACCGCGCCGGCGCGTGTCACCCTTCACGTTCCCTGAGGAGCGAGCGCCAGCGAGCGTCACGAAGGGCGTCAGT
>JAGQUI010000136.1 GCA_020438595.1 Propionibacteriaceae bacterium
CTCCTTCGCGGTCCAGTTGCTGACCGTGCACCCGTCCTTCACCCGGCAGGGGCTCGGCTTCGATCTGCTCAAGCGGCTGATGATCGCCTCCGCATCCTCGGTGCACTGGCTGATCACCCCGGACGCCGATACGCCCGCACGCCGGCTGTTCCGGCGGATGGGCTACCGGCCGCTGGCCGCGGGCCCGGAGGCGCCGAACGGCGATCCGGGGATCGTCCTCGTCCACGGCTGAGGACGGCCCGCCGAACGCCTCTGTTCCGGTCGAGCGCCCGTACCTGGGCGGAGGCGTTCGACGGAAACGGAGGCGCTCGACGAGCAGGGAGGGCCCGGTACCCTTGTCCGGTGCGTTTCCTCACCGGCAAGCCCGAGTACGACCTGACCTACGACGACGTCTTCATGGCGCCGCGCCGCTCCTCGGTCACGTCGCGCCTCGACGTTGACCTGACCAGTGCCGACGGCCTGGGGCTGCCGCTGCCCCTGGTGGTCGCGAACATGACCGCGATCGCCGGCCGCAGGATGGCTGAGACGGTGGCCCGCCGCGGCGGCATCACGATCATCCCCCAGGACCTCCCGGCCGACATCGTGGGCACCACGATCGGGCGGGTGAAGGCCGCGCACACCACCTTCGACACCGCGCTCACGATCGGGCCGCACGCCACCGTCGGCGAGGTGCTGATGCTGCTGCCGAAGCGCGCCCACGGCGTGGTCGTCGTGGTGGATCGCGACGGCGCCCCGCTCGGCACGATCTCCGAGTCCGAGGCCGAGGGGCTGGACCGGTTCGCGCAGGCGCACGAGGCGATGACCACCGACCTGACCATCATGAGCCCGGACGCGACCCCCACCGAGGTGTTCGACGAGCTCGCCACCCGGCGCCACAAGGCCGCCCTCGCGGTCGCGGACGGCCGCCTGGTGGGCCTGATGACGGTGAAGGGGGCGCTGCGGGCCGCGCTGTACGCGCCGGCGCTGGACGCGTCCGGCCGGTTGCGGATCGGGGCGGCGGTCGGCATCTCCGGCGACGTGGAGCACCGGGCGGAGACCCTGCTGGAGGCGGGCGCGGACGTGCTGGTGATGGACACCGCGCACGGCCACCAGGAGCGGATGATCTCCGCCGTCCAGCGCTGCCGGGCCGTCGTGGCGGCGTCCGGGCTGGACATCCCGATCGTGGCCGGCAACGTGGTCACCGCGGACGGCACGGCCGACCTGATCGAGGCGGGCGCCGACGTGGTGAAGGTCGGCGTGGGCCCCGGCGCGATGTGCACCACCCGGATGCAGACCGGCGTCGGCCGGCCGCAGTTCTCCGCGGTGCTGGAGTGCGCGCAGGAGGCGAGCGATTCCGGGAAGAGCATCTGGGCGGACGGCGGCGTCCGGCACCCGCGCGACGTGGCCCTGGCTCTGGCGGCCGGTGCCGGCGCGGTGATGATCGGTTCCTGGTTCGCGGGGACGCACGAGTCCCCCGGCGAGCTGTTGTTCGCCTCCGACGGGCGCCCCTACAAGGAGTCGTTCGGCATGGCGTCCGCACGCGCGGTGCGGGCCCGCACCCGCACCCAGTCGGCGTTCGACCGGGCCAGAGCCGCGCTGTTCGAGGAGGGCATCTCCTCCTCCCGGATGTACCTCGACCCGGCCCGGCCGGGCGTCGAGGACCTGCTCGACTTCATCACCTCCGGGGTGCGCTCGTCGTGCACCTACGCGGGCGCCCGCACCCTGACCGAGTTCGCGTCCCAGGCGATCGTCGGCGTCCAGTCCGCGTCCGGCTACAACGAGGGCCGCCCGCTGCACTCCAGTTGGTGAGGAGCGAGGGCGAGCCCGACCGCCTCAGGCGTCGAGGAACCGCGCGATCGCCCCGGCCAGCTCGGCGGGGTGGGTGAGCGCCAGATCGTGCCCGGCCCCCTGGATCGTGACGCTGGTGAGACCGGGGAACAGCGACGATGCCCAAGCCCTGGTCTGGTCGAACCACGGCCCGCTCTCGGTTCCTCCCACGTACAGCACCGGGGCCGCGACCCGTTCGGCCTTGCCGCGCCCATACTCCCAGGCGACCAGTCCCGGGATGTCCCCGGCGAAGAAGGCGGCAGCGTCCCGCTCGATCCGGGCGACGGAGCCCGGCGCGAGCGACTCCTGGCGAGTCCTCCAGTCCGGCCCGACGGTGGCGGCCATGAAGGACTCCAGTGCGACCCGCGTCCCCTCGCGCCGAAAGGTGTCGAGCAGCACGCGGTTCGCGGCCAGAAACTCTGCGGCGGCCGGGACGTGTCGCGGCGGTGGCTCCACGATGGTCAGGGTGCGGACCGCCGAGGGAGCCGCAGCGGCCAGCTCGAGGGCGACCGCAGCCGAGTAGCTCGCCCCGATCACGTGGGCGGGGGCTGCCTCCATCGCGGTCAGGACGGCCAGGCAGTCCTGCGCGTCAGCCCCGATCGAGGCCGCTGGCCCGGTTGCTGCGCTCGCCCCGTACCCCCGCCGGTCGAACGTGATCAGGCGGTACCGGTCACGCAGCGACTCCTGCCGCATCAGCAACGCCAGCTCGTCCACCGCCAGGGCGGTCTGCACCACCAGGACCGGTTCCCCGGAACCGCTGGCCCGAACGGCGAGGTCGCCCCGGTCCGTCCGGACCTCGGTGTGCCGCATGGACCTACCGGGTGAGTCCCACCGGGCAGTGGGCGTGCGCGAGGACGCCGCGGGCGAGGCCGCGCAGGTGCTCGGGGTGCACGCCGAGGATCAGCAGGTCGACCGAATCGCTCAGCGCGATCAGCTCGTCGATCGGCGTGCCGATCAGCACGTCGAGGTCGATCGCGGTGTCCGGGTGCTGCTCGCGCAGCGGGCGCAGGTGCTTCTCCAGCTCGGCCGTGGAGTCGGCGAGGGCGGACGCCTGCGTCCCCACCTCGGCGGGTACGACGTGCACCACCCGCAGCCGCGCCTTGCGCAGCGTGGCCTCCGCCGCGCCCCAGTCGAGGGCGTTGCTGTGCGGCGGCCACGAGCTGATCGCGACCGCGACCGTGCCCTGCCCGCCGGTCTCGTGCGGTGTGGAACTGGCCGAGATCACGATCACGGGGCACTCGGCCATCGCGGCCACGGCCACGCTCGTCGAGCCGACGAACATCCGCTCCAGGCCACTCATCGAACGGCGCCCGACCACCAGCAGGTCGGCCTTCCCGCTCAGTTCGGCGAGCACCTCCGCGGCCTTCCCGACCCGGACGTCGAGGGTCATCAGCTCGCGCGGCAGCCCGAGTTCCCTGGCGACCCCGACCGCCTCGTCGACGACGTCGCGCCCGGCGTCCTCCAGGGCATCGGTGGTCACCACCAGCTCCCACATCCCGGTCACCATCGCGCCCGGGTCGGCCACGTTCACGATCCACAACGCGGCACCCGTCGCGAGAGCGGCGCGGGTGGCGTAGCGCACGGCGCGCAGGCCGTCCTCGGAGCCGTCCACGCCCACGAGGATCCGACGCACGACGTCACTGGCATGCTCGGTGTTGCTCATACTTCGACCATGCTCCGCGCCGGTACCGGTGTCAATGGCCCGGGGCGGCCACCAGCGGCGATGTGCGCCGCCGGGCAAGGTCGACCAGCATGGGCGAACGGAACGCCCGCAGCGTGATCACGAGCACCGATCCGTCCAGGTAGAGCCCGAGGTCGGCGTCGATCCCCGGCTTCTCCCACCCGCAGTCCTGGCACGACCGCCACCCGTCGGCCAGCGCGGCCCGGCGGGCTTCGGCGAGTGCGCGCCGCGCCCCCGCCGCGGACGCGAGCTGAAGCCTGCGGCGGACGACGACGAAGTCGATGTGTCCGGACACGATGGACGACTCGGCGTCCTCCCCGACCACCGGGGACGAGAGCGGGTGCGGCCGCCAGACCGCGAACGCCTCGGCACCGAGGACGGCGAAGCGCGGGTCGGCGCGATGGGCGGCCACCCTGCTCAGACCGACCGCCGCGGCCGCGGCGGTGGCAGCGCCGAGCCAGACCCAACCGCGCTGTGGAACGCTCATACCGGTCTCCCTGTGTCGGTGAGTTCGAGCGTAGGAGATCCGGCTCACCCGCCACAGACCCCGCTCGGGTGACTGGTTTCAGGCGAGAACGGCCCCGACCAGCGCGAGCAGGGCGAGGGCATAGGCGTCGGCGACCTCGACCGCGGTGAAGGTGGCTCCGGCCGACCGGCCAGGGATCTGCACCCGCACCTCGTAGCCCGCAGGTCCGGGCACCAGCCCGCGGAAGGCGGGGCCGAGCAGGTCCCGCAACTGGTGCTCCAGCGGAAGCCACAGGGCCTGGTCGAGCTGGACGGAGTCCAGCGCCCACTCGGTGGTGCCGTTGAAGGCCAGCAGGGTGCCGGTCGGGTACTCGCGCGCCTCGACCACCATGTCGGCGACGGTGAACACCTCGCCGTCCAGTTCGGCCGACCGGACGGCGAACCGGTCGCCCGCCTGCGGCCGCCAGCGCACGCCGGCGTCGTGCAGCTGCTGCGCCAGGTCCTGCGAGATCATGTCCGCATTATCCGTCCTCACGCCGTGGACCGAGTTGGGGACGGTTCCGAACTCGGTCCACCACCCTTCGTGACGCCTCGCTCGTTCCTCACGAGGCTCCTCAGGGGCCGGTGTGCGATGCCTCGCTCGTTCCTCACGAGGCTCCTCAGGGACCGAGCCAGGGCTCAGTGCTGGTACTCGCCGCGGTAGTACTGGTAGGTCCAGCCGGCGACCGCCCAGATGCCGAAGCCGGCGCCGAGCAGGGTGAGCCACCAGCCGAAGACCGGGCCGAGGGCCATCACCATCAGGACCAGGGCGCACCAGAACGGCCAGATGCTCCGGGACGGGAAGAAGCCCACCTCGCCGGCGCCGTCGATGATCTCGCCGTCCTTGCGGTCCTCCGGACGCGGGTCGATCTTGCGCGACTGGATCGTGAAGAAGACGGTGAGCATGCCGCAGAAGGCCAGCGTGAGCAGCAGCGCCACCGTCCCGATCACCTCGTGGGTGACGAACCAGTAGATCGGTGCCACCGCCACGAAGAACACGGCGATCATGGCGAAGATCCAGCGTTCCGCCTTCACTGCGTCACCTCCGGCGTGGTGGCATCCTGGACGGCGGACTGCATCGGCGTGTCCGTCTCGGCGTCCGCCGGGTGGTTGAGGTCGAAGGCGGGCGAGATCGAGCGGATCCGCGGCACCCGGTCGAAGTTGAACCGTGGCGGCGGGCAACTGGTCGCCCACTCCAGCGTCCGGCCCCAGCCCCACGGGTCGTCGACCTTCACCAGCGGGGCGTTGCGGCTGATCCAGACGTTCCAGATGAACGGCAGCATCGAGACGCCGAGCAGGAACGCACCCACGGTAGAGACCTGGTTCAGGAACGTGAAGCCCTCACCCGGCAGGTAGTCGGCGATCCGGCGCTGCATGCCCTCGATGCCCAGCCAGTGCTGCACGAGGAACGTGAGGTGGAAGCCGATGAACAGCAGCCAGAAGTGCAGCTTGCCGAGCGGCTCGTTGAGCATCCGTCCGGTCAGCTTCGGCCACCAGTAGTAGAAGCCGGCGAACATCGCGAACACCACCGTGCCGAACAGGACGTAGTGGAAGTGCGCGACCACGAAGTAGGTGTCCGAGACCGGGAAGTCCAGCGGCGGGGACGCGAGCATGATGCCGGTCAGGCCACCGAACAGGAAGGTGGTCAGGAAGCCGATCGCCCACACCATGGGCGTGTCGAAGCTGATCGCACCACCCCACATCGTGCCGATCCAGTTGAAGAACTTCACGCCGGTCGGCACCGCGATCATGAACGTCATGAACGAGAAGAACGGCAGGTTCACCGCGCCGGTGACGAACATGTGGTGGGCCCACACCGAGATCGACAGCGCGCCGATCGACAGCGTCGCGGCGACCAGGCCGATGTAGCCGAACACCGGCTTGCGGCTGAACACCGGCAGGATCTCGGTGATGATCCCGAAGAACGGCAGCGCGATGATGTACACCTCGGGGTGCCCGAAGAACCAGAACAGGTGCTGCCACAGAATGGCGCCGTTCGTGGCCGGGTCGAGGATGTGCGTGCCGAGCCTCCGGTCGGCCTCGAGCACGAGCAGGCCCGCCGCCAGCACCGGGAAGCAGATCAGGATCATGATCGAGGTGACCAGGATGTTCCAGGTGAAGATGGGCATCCGGAACATGGTCATGCCCGGCGCGCGCAGGGTGACGATCGTGGCGGTGAAGTTCACTGCGCCGAGGATGGTGGACAGGCCCATCACGTACAGGCCCATGATCCACAGGTCACCGCCGACGCCGGGAGAGTTGATCGCGTCCGACAGCGGCACGTAGGCGAACCAGCCGAAGGACGCCGCCCCGCCGGGGGTGAGGAAGCCGGACACCGCGGTCAGCGAGCCGAACAGGTAGAGCCAGTAGCTGAAGGCGTTCAGCCGCGGGAACGCCACGTCGGGAGCGCCGATCTGGAGCGGCATGATCGCGTTCGCGAACGCCACGAACATGGGCGTGGCGAACATCAGCAGCATCAGCGTGCCGTGCATGGTGAAGAACTGGTTGAAGGTCTCGTAGTCCATGAACTGCAGACCCGGGTAGGCCAGTTCGGCCCGGATCGCCAGCGCCAGCAGCCCCGCGAACGCGAAGTAGGCCAGCGAGGTGACGAAGTACATGTTGCCGATCACCTTGTGATCGGTGGTGGTGAGGAGGTTCATCGCCTGCGCGCCCCAGCGCTTGCGCTCCACCAGCGGACGGGCCTCCAGCTCGTCCAGTCCGACCCGGGCGGCGGTGGCGGTCATTTCTTCTCCCCCTCGGCCGGCGGCACGCTGGGCACCGTGTTCGGGTAGTCCGGTGCGGTGATCTCACCGGTCTGGCCGGCGGTCTTCAGCTCGTTGAGGTACGCGATGTAGTCCTCTTCGCTGACCACGTGGACAGTGAACAGCATCGCGGCGTGGTAGGTGCCGCACAGCTCCGCGCACTTGCCGGAGTAGGTGCCGATCTTGTCCGGGGTCACGTCGAAGGAGTTCGCACGTCCCGGGATCACGTCCAGCTTGAAGTAGAACGCCGGGATGTAGAACGAGTGGATGACGTCGGCGGAGGTCAGGTTGAACCGCACCGGCTTGTCCACCGGCAGGT
>JAGQUI010000137.1 GCA_020438595.1 Propionibacteriaceae bacterium
ACGCTCGGCAGGTCCGCCGGTGCCACCTCTGTGGCCGTCCGGCCGGACGGGAAGCGCACGTCGGCGGTCTGCACCCAGTCCGGGGTGTTGGCCGGTGCCCGCTTCTGGTAGAACGCCTCTCCCCTGCCGTCCGCGCGGGTGGCCACCACGACGTCCTCGCGGACCCCGCCGGGCCAGCGCTCCATCGCCGTGGGACGGTCCTTCAGGGCGGCAACGATCCCGGGGCCGACGCTGCGGAAATAATCGACCACCCCGAGCTTGTTGACCCCCAAGCCAGCGAAGTACGGCTTGTCCGGACTGGAGATGCGCACCTCGCGCCCCTCGATGTCCAGGACCTCCGCCGGCGTCGCCATGGCCGTCAGGCTACTGTCGACCCCCCATGCCACGGTGGGCGCACCCGCCGGACGCGTACAACTGCCCAAGAAGGAGGACAGATGGAACTCAAGGTGATCAAGACCCCCGAGGAGTGGCGCGCCCAGCTCACCCCGCTGGAGTACCGGGTGCTCCGCGAGTCCGGCACCGAGGCCCCCTTCACCGGCGAGTACACCGACCACACCGGTGTCGGCGTCTACAAGTGCCGGGCCTGCGGCGCCGAGCTGTTCCGCAGCGAGCACAAGTTCTCCTCCCACTGCGGGTGGCCGTCGTTCTACACCTCCGCCGCCGAGGACCGCGTCCGGCTGCTGCACGATGACAGCCTGCCGAGGCACCCTCGTACCGAGGTGCGCTGTGCGGCGTGCGACTCCCACCTGGGCCACGTGTTCTCCGGCGAGGGGTACGACACGCCCACCGACCAGCGCTGGTGCATCAACTCGGTCTGCCTCGAGTTCGAACCGGCCGAGTCCTGACGGCGCGCCAACCACAGTGTGACCACGCCGGATGGGTACGCTCGGCACGTGGCCGCCCGGCGTGAACCCAGCACTCCACCGCTGTTCGAGACAGCGGTGCAGGCAATCCTCGGGATGTCCTGGCGCCCCGAACTCAAGGTCGAGGAGATCCCGGCGCCGCAGAAGATCGCACCGTACGCCGTCGCGATCAGCGCCGACCTCGAACTGAACGAGGTCGAGCTGGGCAGCGGCCGCCTCGTGCTGCTGCACGACCCGGCCGGCAACGCGTCCTGGGACGGCGACTTCCGCTGCGTCACCTACGCCCGCGCGGACGTCGACGTGGAGATGGTCACCGATCCGCTGCTCACCGAGGTCGGCTGGTCGTGGCTGCTGGACGCGCTGGAGCGCAACCAGGCCGAGTACTCCTCGCCCAGCGGCACCGTCACCGCGGTCTCGAGCCGCTCCTTCGGCGGTATCGCCGCCGACCCGCCGCGTGCGGAGGTCGAGCTGAGGGCGTCCTGGACGCCCGCGGTCGCCACCTCCGACGACGTGGTCCGCCACCTGCGGGCCTGGTCCGAACTGTTGTGCCTCACCGCCGGGTTGCCGCCACTGCCCGACGGCGTCGTGCCGATCGCACCACGCCGTTCGGGAACGTGGCTGCGGTGAGCGGTACCGAGGCGCCCGCGGAGGGCTACCCCGTTCTCGCGGTGCCCGTGGACGGCATTCCGGATGTCGTCGAGACCCCCGAAGCCCTCGCCGCGTCCCGGGCCGCCCTGCTCGCCGGCCACGGTCCGCTGGCCATCGACACTGAACGCGCGCAGGGCTACCGCTACTCCGCCAAGGCCTACCTCATCCAGCTCCGCCGCGCCGGCGCCGGCACCCACCTGATCGACCCGACGGCCTTCGAGGAGGGCAGCCCGCGCGCCGACTTCAGCGAGTTCGCCCGCGAGCTCTCCGAGCCGGACTGGATCCTGCACGCGGCGAGCCAGGACCTGCCCTGCCTCGCCGAGGTGCAGTTCCTTCCCGTCCGCCTGTTCGACACCGAGCTGGCCGCCAGGCTGCTCGGCCTGAGCAAGGTCAGCCTCGGGGCACTGATGGAACAGGCGCTCGGCGTCACGCTGTTGAAGGAGCACTCTGCCGCGGACTGGTCGCGGCGGCCGATCCCCGCCGACTGGCTCGCCTACGCCGCCCTCGACGTGGAACGGCTGACCGAACTGCGGGAGTGGCTGATCGAGCGCCTGACCGCGGCGGACAAGCTCGACTGGGCGCACCAGGAGTTCAGGTACCTCGCCGAGCACGCCACCGACGCGCCGCACCCGCGCAAGGACCCCTGGCGCCGCACGTCCGGCCTGCACGGCCTGCGCACCCCGGCCGCACTCGCCGTGGTGCGGGAGCTCTGGCAGGTGCGCGACACGCTGGCCAGCGCCGAGGACCGCTCGCCGGGACGCGTGGTGCCCGACCGCGCCATCACCGACCTCGCCGCGCGACTCGAGACCGAGCACAAGGCCCGGCTCACCCGTGGCGACCTGCGCTCGGTGCGCGGGTTCAACAATCGCGTGGCGAGCCGCTACGAGGCCCGCTGGCTGGACGCGCTCGACCGCGCCGCCGGCCTGCCCAGGTCGGAGCTGCCGCCCCGCACGATCGCCCCTGACGGCCCGCCCATGCCACGGTCGTGGGAGCGGCGCTGGCCGGCATCGTTCGCCCGGTTCAACCGGGTCCGTCCCGCCCTGATCGAACTGGCCGGTGCCCACGAGGTCCCGGTGGAGAACCTGCTCTCCCCCGACCACCTGCGCCGCCTGCTCTGGGACTCACCCGACGTCGCCTCGGCCGCCGAGGTGGACGCGCGACTGGGCGAGCTCGGCGCCCGCGCCTGGCAGCGCGAGCTGGTCGTGCCGGTGATCACCGCGCAGTGGTGACCTGCTCCGGGTTCTCCTCCGCCGCCACCAGTTCGGTCACGACCCGGGCGATCCGCTGGGCGCTCAGCCCGATCCGCTCCAGCAACTCGCCGCGGCTGGCCTGGCCAAGGAACTCCTGCGGAATCCCGAACTCCCGCAGCCGGGTGTCAATGCCCGCGGCGCGCGCGGCCTGGGCGAGGGTCGCGCCAAGGCCCCCGGCCACCCCGTTGTCCTCGACGGTCACCACGAGCTCGTGCCGCGCGACCAGCCCGAGCAGGTCGGCGGAGACCGGCAGCGCCCAGACGGGGTCGACGACCGTCGCCGCGATGCCCTGCTGCGCGAGCCGGCTGCCGACCTCGACGGCCGTCCCGCAGAGCTGGCCGTAACCGACCACGAGCACCCGCGGACGCTCGCTGGCGAACAGCACGTCCACGTCGCCCCGCTGCTCGATCGCCGGCATCGGGTCGGGCACCCGCTCCTTCGAGTAGCGCAGCACGGTCGGGGCGTCGTCGACCGTCACCGCCCTGCGCAGCGCCTCGCCGAGGCGTTGCTCGTCCCGGGGGGCGGCCAGCTGCAGGCCCGGCACCAGCGGGAGCAGGGAACCGTCCCACATGCCGTTGTGGCTGGGCCCGTCCGGTCCGGTCACCCCGGCCCGGTCGAGCACGAAGGTGACGCCCTGGCGGTGCAGGGCGACGTCCATCAGGACCTGGTCGAACGCGCGGTTGAGGAACGTCGCATACACCGCGAACACCGGGTGCAGGCCGCCGGCGGCGAGTCCGGCCGCGGAGGTCACGGCGTGCTGTTCGGCGATGCCGACATCGAAGGTGCGGTCCGGGTAGAGCCGGGCGAACCGGTCCAGCCCCGTCGGGTGCAGCATCGCCGCCGTGATCGCCACCACCCGTTCGTCCGTGGCCCCGATCCGGGCGAGCTCGTCGCCGAACGCGTCGGTCCACGTGCGCACCCCGGCCGCGGCCAGGGACTCCCCGGTGACCTCGTCGATCGGGCCGACCGCATGGAACCGGTCCTGTTCGTTGTCCTCGGCCGCCTTGAAGCCACGCCCCTTCTGGGTGATGCAGTGCACGAGCACGGGCGCCCCGAAGCCCTTCGCCTGCTGCAGCGCCAGCTCGACGGCCTCCAGGTCGTGCCCGTCGATCGGGCCGACGTACTTCAGCCCGAGGTCGCTGAACATGCCCTGGGGCGCCAGCACGTCCTTCACGCCGATCTTCAGGCCGTGCAGCAGCCCGTAGGCCGCCTCGCCGATCACCGGGGCGCGGCGGACCAGGTTCTTGATCCGCTGCAGCGTCCGCTCGTAGCGCCGGTCAGTGCGGATCGCGGACAGCTGCTTGCCCAGCACCGACAGCTGGGTGGCGATGCCGCCGACGGTCGGGGTGTAGGAGCGGCCGTTGTCGTTCACGACGATGACCAGCTTCTCGTCCTCGGCTACCGAGATGTTGTTCAGGGCCTCCCACGCCATGCCGCCGGTGAGCGCGCCGTCGCCCACGACGGCGACCACGAAGCGGTCCTCGCCGCGCAGCCGAAAGGCCTTGGCCAGCCCGTCGGCCCAGGACAGGGCGGTGGACGCGTGCGAGTTCTCCACCCAGTCGTGCGGTGACTCGGCGCGGCTCGGGTAGCCCGACAGCCCGTCCGTCTGGCGCAAGGTGTCGAACCGGTCGCGCCGGCCGGTGACGATCTTGTGCACGTAGCTCTGGTGGCCGGTGTCGAAGATGATCGCGTCCCGCGGCGAGTCGAACACCCGGTGCAGGGCGAGGGTGAGTTCGACCACCCCGAGGTTCGGCCCCAGGTGGCCCCCGGTGCGGCTCACGCTGGTGATCAGGAAGGCGCGGATCTCCTCGGCCAGGCGCCGGACCTGCGCCGGCGTGAGGGCCTTGAGGTCGTCCGGGTCGTTGACGGCGTCGAGCAGGGGCACCGGTCGAGTCTATGTCCCCAGTCGGGGCACGAACACCCGGCCGCGCAGCGCCTCCTCCACCAGGCCGACCTCCCGGAGGGTCCGCTGCAGGCGCGCCGACTGCTCCTCCCACGCGTCCACGGCGGCCTGCACGACCTCGGGGGGCACCAACTCCGCCAGGCTCCGCCGGACAGTGCCCAGCGCGTCCGTGCTCGCCGCCACCTGCGCGCCCACGAACGCCAGGGCGAAGCCGGCGAGCACTACCGGGTGCCTGCGCAGCACCGGGTAGCCGCGGTAGTCGGCCGGGCAGCAGTCGAGCAGGAAGGCCGACGCGCTCACCTCCCAGTCCGTGCAACCGGGCGGACGCACCCCGGCCGGCCAGCCCGGTGGCGCGTAGGCCGTCCGCCCCCTCACCCGATTATCGTGCACGTGTTCGATTGTAGCCGGTTCGAGGCCACCCGAATGCCACCCGAATGCCACCCGAATGCGACGATGGCCGCCAGGGCCGGTCCCACCCGGATCAGTCCGGGAGGTCCGCGATCCGTCGGGAGAGCCGGCCGAGCGCGGCCAGTTCCCCGGGCTCGAGATGGTCCAGGAGCCGCCTGCGCACGGAGTCGACGTGCATCGGCGCCGCCTCGACGAGAGCCTGCAGCCCCGCCTCGGTGAGGTGGTAGATCGATCCCCTCGCGTCGTCCGGATCCGGCGCACGGGTGATCAGGCCACGCGCCTCCATCCGGGCCGCGTGGTGGGAGAGCCGACTCCGCGACCACTGCATCTTCTCCGCGAAGTCACGCAGCCCCCAGGCCCGGTCCTCGCGCTCGGACAAGGTGCTCAGCACCTCGTAGTCGGGGGCCGAGAGGCCGGTCGGCACGAGATCCCGGGAGAGTCGCGCCGGAAGCACCGTCAGGAGCCGCCGGAACTGCATCCAGTCCCGCAGTTCGTCCTCACTGAGCCAGTCGACATCGCCCACCATGACTCCAGCATACCGTTGACATGTCAAAGATATCGACCTGATGTCTTTGACATGTCAAAGAATGCTCCCGTCCGAATCCTGGCGATCGTCGCGAGCGTCCGACCGGTTCGCCGCGCGGACGCCGTCCTGGCCTGGTGGCTCACGGCGACCCGGGCGGTCGTGAACTCGTGCGGTGCCGTCGTCGAGGTCGCCGACCTGCGAGCGTTGAGACTGCCGCTGGACGATGAACCCGAAGAGCCGCACACCGGCCACTACGCCTCGCCGCACACCCGCCGATGGAGCCGGATGGTCACCGACGCGGACGCGATCCTCGTCATCACGAGCGAAAACAACCACTCGCTGCCGGCCTCGCTCAAGAACGCGTTCGACCACCTCTCCGCGGAATGGAGGGACAAGCCGGTCGCCTGGGTCGGCTACGGCAACACCTCTACGGGTACCCGCGCCGTGCTCGCAGGAAAGCAGGTGGCCACCACGTTGGGGCTGGTGTCGACGGGCCCGGACGTCTGCCTGCGGCTGGCGGACTGGACCGGCGACCTGCTTCCGGACGACGCGGGGCGGGACCGGGCGGCGCGGGATGCCGTGGCCCGACTGGTCGGGCTGGCCCGGATCCTCCGTCCCCTGCGGGCGGTGTCCCTCCCGATCCCCCACCTCCCGGAGGACCTGTCCGCAGCCACCGCCACCGCGGCCGACGCCGCCGAACTGCTCGTCCTGCAGCGGTGCTGCTGGGTCGACGAAGCGATCGCCAACAACACGCTCGCCGTGCCCGCCTTCCGCGAGGGGCTCGAGGACGTCCAGCGAATGATCACCGAGCGCGAGGTCGTCGTCGTGCGACGTGGCGGCAGGATGGTCGCGTCGGTCCAGGCGTGGCGGGACGCGAAGAACTGGAGGGTGGCGCGGCTCATGGTCGCACCGGACCAGCGGCGGCGCGGACTGGCCAGGTTGCTGCTCCAGCACGTCGAGGCCCGCTACCCGGACGGACCGGAGCGGGTGGTCCTCTCCACGGGCGAGCACAGCCTCGGCAACATCACCCTGTACGAATCGGCGGGTTTCGCCGTCGTGGGGTCCTCGATCCCGGGCTCGGTCGACCTCGCCAAGCCGATCCGTCGCGAACCCGCCGCCTGAGCGATCCGCGGCTGACCGCGTCCGGTGCTCCGGTCAGCCGTTCGCGTACCACCAGGCCAGGGCGGCCACCGCCGCGGCGTCCAGCGCGAGCAGGACGCCGAGCTGGACCCGCCGGAAGGCGCGGCCCCGCTCCCAGTTCGCGCTGACGAGGGACGCGATCGCGGGGACGAAGGCCGCCGCCACCCACCACCACCACTCGGTGATCGCGTCGGTGGAGATCAGGAACCCGAATCCGGCAACCATCGCCGCCCACAGCCACCAGTCCAGCTTGAGCACCAGCAGGGCGGGGACCAGGCACAGGAGCTCGTAGAGCACGCAGCCGAGGGAGTAGACGTCGGAGGCCGGGCCGA
>JAGQUI010000138.1 GCA_020438595.1 Propionibacteriaceae bacterium
CAATTGCCCTGGGGCCACAACCTGGTGCTGCTCACCAAGCTAAAAGCGCCGGAAATGCGCCTGGCCTACGCACAGGCCGCCATCGAGCACGGCTGGTCACGCAATGTGCTGAACATCCACATCGAAACCCGGCGGCTGGAGCGCAGCGGCCAGGCCATCACCAATTTCGTCGAGCGCCTGCCCGCACCGGGCAGCGATCTGGCGCAGCAGTCGCTCAAAGACCCGTATCTGTTCGATTTTCTCGATGTGGGCAGCGAGGCCGACGAGCGCGAGATCGAGTCGGCGCTGGTCAAGCACATCACCCAGTTTCTGCTGGAGCTGGGCGCGGGCTTTGCCTTTGTCGGGCGGCAGGTGCACCTGGAAGTGGGCGGCGATGACTTCTTCATCGACCTGCTGTTCTTCCACGTCGAGCAGCTGCGGTACGTCGTGATCGAGCTCAAGGCCAAGAAGTTCGATCCGCGCGACGCCGGCCAACTCGGCTTCTACGTCGCCCTCATCGAAGACCAACTTCGCCGACCGCAGCACCAACCCACCGTCGGCATGCTCCTGGTAGCCGACAAGAACGACTCCGTCGTCCGCTACGCCTTGGCGGGCACCACGCAGCCGATCGCGGTGTCTCGATATCAACTCTCCTCATCGGTGCAGGCTGCCCTTCCGTCCGAGGACGCAATCACACGTGCTGTCGCGATCGAGTTCCACGGCAGAGAGAGAGAGCTGACAGCTGATTCAGGACCCCATGACCCGTCGCTCGCCGTGGTGTGGAGACCACCGGATGCGCGAGACGCGATCATGGACGCGTGACTCAACATACGGCGGCTTACCTTCGACGCACTTACGAATCGCTCGAGCAATTCCAGGCAGCGTTCGACTCCTTCATGGAACTCCACCAAGAAGGAAGCATGAGTGGTCCAGGGCTCGGCTACCTCCCGACCTGCTGGCCGGAGGAAGGCGCTGACCCGGCTGAGGTCTCCCGGAGAACCGACCAGGTGGCGCGCCTCTCCGGCGAATGCGCGGCGGTGGCAGATCTGACAGGGGCGAACATGGGGGTACAGGGCATCGGCGTCGTCGATCCGATCATGAACTGGGACACGATGCTGCGACCGAAGGCGTTCCTTTACCCGAGCGAACTGAGAAGTATCATCACCCGCTGCCTTGGAGTCCTCACCGCGAAGATCGCGGAAGCTGAGGAGGCCGAGAGGACTGTCGAATTGCCTGTCCTTGGGCCAGCATCGCTGCATCCGACGGTCTGGAACGCGGCAGCACCTTTCTGGACGATGCATCAGCTGCAGGCGGCCGTCCGAGCCGGCGCAGACGCTGTCGTGAATGCCGCGAAGGGACTCGGTGTGCGGAATGACCTCCCCGAAACCTCGATCTGGCAGCAGCTGTTCTCGACGAATGACCCGATGCCAGGACGGCCTCGGCTTCGCTGGCCTGGGGACCCCGAGGACCGTGACGTGAAGACGATGCAGGACGGCCTGCGCCAGTTCGCCCCGGGAGTGCAAATGACGGTTCGCAACCCGGCGACCCACGCCCAGGGTGCGCTCACCGAGCAGGAGGCGTTTGAACTCCTCGCGACCTTGTCGATGCTGTCCCGATTCGTGGAGCGGTGCGACGTTCTCGATCCGGCTGATCAGGGCGAGCCACAGTAGTCGCTCCAGATCAGCACGATCGTGGCCTTCGCTTCTGCTCCCGACGGGATCATCGCGGGATACGGTGAGCAACGACACCCGCGGAGAGGACGCTTGAGTTGACCACTGCCAGCAGCACGGACGGTCGACTCACCCAGACCGAACTGGAGCGTGCGCTATGGGCCGCTGCGAACGCGCTCCGCGGCCCGGTGGACGCGGGCGACTACAAGGCGTACGTCTTCCCGGTGATGTTCTTCAAGTGGATCAGCGACAACTGGGACTACCGGCACGCGCAGGCGCTCGCCGAGTGGGGCGACGAACTGACTCCGATCATCGAGTACGCCGACTACCAGCCGTTCACCGTACCCAACGGCTGCCACTGGGTCGACGTGCACAGCACCGCGGTGAACGTCGGCGCCAAGCTCGGGGACGCCCTGGACCGCATCCAGGAGGCCAACCGCGACCTCGCCGGCGTCTTCGGCGATGTCCAGTGGGCCAACACCGACCGGCTGCCCGAGTCGGCGTTGACCGCCCTGCTCGACACCTTCCATCCGCTCAAGCTCGACCCCGACCACGTCTCCGGCGACCTCCTCGGCAACGCCTACGAGTACCTCCTCCGCGAGTTCGCCGAAGCCTCGGGCAAGAAGGCCGGCGAGTTCTTCACCCCGCGCCACGTCGTGCACCTGCTGGTGAAGATCCTCGACCCACAGCCCGGCGACGAGGTCGTCGACCCTGCCTGCGGTTCGGGCGGCATGCTCGTCGAGACCGTCAACGCCGTTCGGGACGCGGGCGGCAACCCCGACTCGTTGCGGCTGCGAGGCCAGGAGATCAACTTGACCACCTCGGCGATCGCGAAGATGAACCTCTACCTCCACGGGCTGGAGGACTTCGAGATCCGCCGCGGCGACACCTTCCGAGAACCTAAGTTCCTCGAGCGCGGCCGGATGAAGCAGTTCGACGTCGTCATCGCCAATCCGCCGTTCAGCCTGCAGAACTGGGGCGCCGGCACCTGGGACAAGGACCCCTACGGACGCGTCCTGTGCGCGGTGCCGCCGGCCAAGAACGGCGACTTCGCCTGGATCCAGCACATGGTCGCCTCGATGAAGCCCGACAGCGGACGGGTCGGCGTCGTCATGCCCCACGGGGTGCTGTTCCGCGGCGGCAAGGAGGGCGACATCCGCCGCTGCCTACTCGAGAAGGACCTCCTCGAAGCCGTCATCGGGCTGCCCACCAACCTGTTCTACTCCACCTCCATCCCGGTCTGCCTGCTGATCTGGCGTCACACCAAGGCTCCGGAACGCCAGGGCAAGGTGCTGTTCGTCGACGCCTCGGCCCGCTTCACGCCCGGACGCAACCAGAACACGATGGACGATGCCGACATCGAGGCCGTCCACGCCGCCTACGCCCGCGGCGAGGATGTGGACGGGGACGGCGGCGTCGCTCTGCGGCTGGTCGGGCTGGACGAGATCGCCGCCAACGGCTTCGACCTCAACATCGGCCGCTACCTCCAGTCCGCCCACACCGCTGAGGTGGACGTCGAAGCCGCGCTGGCCGCCTACCGGGACGCCCGCGAAGCGTTGCGCGCCGCCGAGCGGACGCTGGACGCCAAGCTGAAAGCCGCAGGCTTCGATGCGTGACGGGTGGACCGAGTGGCGCGCGGCGGACGTGATGGAGATCAACCCGCGCACGGTGGGCGTCACCGACCAGAGCCCATTCATCACGATGGCCGATGTCTCCGAGTGGGGTCGATGGGCAAGGTCATCCTCTGCAAGAGGCTCGCGCGGAGGATGCCGCGCACAGGGCGGAGACACTCTCGTGGCTCGCATCACCCCTTGCCTGGAGAACGGCAAGATCGCGCAGGTCCCGCGCGAGTGGGGTGCGGTAGGCGGGTCCACGGAGTTCATCGTTCTCCGCGCCGGCGGTCGAGTGCTTCCCGATTTCGTTTACCTCTGGGCGCAGTCGCGCGATACCCACGCCGCTGCCATTCGGCGAATGATCGGCACAACGGGCAGGCAACGCGTCGGCTCAGCTGACTACGGGGACCTGCCCATCCTCATCCCGCCGGCCTCAGAGCAACAGCGCATCGTAGACCTGATCGGCACCCTCGACGACGCCATCACAGCTGTCGACCGAGAGCGCGAAGAGTCGGAGAGCACCCGCGGCTCGATCTGCGCGGCAGCGCAAGCTTCTGGTGTCTCGACGCCGCTTGCTGACCTGGCAGTGGTGTCGCAGGGCAAGTCGCTACCCAAGGCGATCCAGGGATCGAAGCTGGGCAGCACGCCTTGGTACAAGATCGCTGACATGGCTCAGCTACACAACGTGCACGGCTACACGCGGGCCGAGACGATGCTCACCGCTGAGGGCCTGGAGAAGCACGGCGGCCAGCTAGTGTCACCGGGCGCCGTCGTGTTTCCGAGGGTCGGGGCGGCGGTCCTCACAGAGAAGAAGCGCCTCGTGCTTGTCGAAGGGGCGGTCGACGAGAACCATCTCGTGCTCACGCCAAGGCAAGGCACAGACAGCGAGGTGCTGCTCGCTGTGATGGAGCGACTCAAGCTCTCCGACCTCGTGCAGACCGGGGCGGTGCCTTCGCTGAACATGGGCCTGATCCGCTCGACGAAGGTGTCATGGCCCGCAGATTCGGTCGGATCGCTTGGTGAGGTGCTTGGCCAGTTCCGTGAATCGCTAGTCGCGCTGACCGCGTCTGCCCGACGGTTGCGTGGTCTTCGCTCACAGCTACTCACCGCCCTCCTGTCCGGCGAGCACGAGATCCCCGAGTCCTACGACGATCTGATGGAGGTGGCGTCATGACGAGCGCGTGGGTGGTTCGGGGTGGCCGGGCCGGCGAGCACGAGCAGTGGAACCTGGCGCACGGTCGGGCCACGATCGGGTGGGCGCCGATCGGCGATCTGTCGATTTGTTCGTCGCGCGATGACGTGAGGGCCTTGGTGAGCTCGGCGTATCCGGGCAACACGCCGGTGAGTGTGGGCATTCAGACCGGGCAGCTGTGGGCCTTCCGGCACTCGATCCAGCCGGGCGATCTGGTGGTGATGCCCCTGAAGAGCCGGCTGGGCTATGTGGCTCTGGGTCGCTGCACGGGTAGCTACGGCTACGACGCGGCCGCGGATCAGAACCGGCGTCACTTCCTGCCGGTGGAGTGGCAGCCCGAGCCGGTGTCGAAGACGGTGCTGAAGGATGACTTGCTGGCGACGTTGAACGGCATGATGACGGTGTTCGCGCCGTCCCGGAATGGTGCGGCGCGACGGCTTGAGAGGGTGTGGGCGACGGGCATCGATCCGGGCCAGAGCGGCTCGCCAGCGGTGGCGCCGCCGGCGCCCCCGGTGGAAGCCGACGTCGTGAACGATCCGCCGGCCGTTCCTTCGCTGGAGGCGATTCGCGATCGCATCCGGACCCGGATCGTGGAGGGCTTCGGCGGCCACAAGCTCACCGGTCTGGTCGCGGACATCCTCACCGCCCTCGGCTATGGATGTGAGGTGTCCCCGCCCGGCCCGGACGGTGGCATCGACATTCGCGCGGGGCGTGGTCCGTTGGGGTTGGACACCCTGACCATCGTCGAAGTGAAGTCGCAGCCGAGCCCGGTCGATGTGTTCGTGGTCCGCGGCCTGCACAGCGCGATCGGCCGGACTGGCGCCACTCAGGGGCTGCTGGTCGCGATGGGTGGGCTGAACGCGCCGGCGCGCAAGGAGTGGCTGGACCTGCGCAGCACGATCCAGGTGTGGGACTCGGAGGTGCTGCTGGAGAAGCTGTTCGAGACGTATCCGCGCTTGCCGGAGGCCACCAGGGCGGCGTTGCCGTTGAGGCAGGCGTGGGTGCTGGACGACGAGTCGGAGGGCTGAGGCACATGCCCGGGATGAACGAGCACAACTCGGTGCAGCAGCCTCTGGTGGAGGAGCTGGTGCGGCTGGGCTGGACCTACGTCCCGGGCAAGGATCTCGATCGTGAGCAGGAGCAGACCTTCGTCGAGTCGGAGGTGGCCGCGGCGTTGGTCCGGCTGAATGCGGACGTGGCCGAGGTGCCGGCGCGGGCGTCCGAGGTCGTGAAGCAGTTGCGGACGCTGACGTTCGCGGTCGATGACGAGGGTTTGGTGGAGACGAACCGGGACGCGGCTCGCTGGCTGCGTGGCCTGCAGGCGCACAAGTTCGTGGGGGCCGACAGCTTCGGTCCCGTCCATCTGATCGACTTCGAGGACTTCTCCAACAACCGGTTCGTCGTCTCGGACGAGGTGTCGTACGGCTCGCCGGGGGCGAAGGCCCGCTTCGACATCGTCCTGTTCGTGAACGGGCTGCCGTTGGTCGTGGGCGAGACGAAGACTGCGTTCAAGCAGAAGGTGTCCTGGCTGACCGCGGCGAACGAGGTGGTTGACCACTACGAGGCGAAGTACGCGCCGTTCTTCACCACGAACGTGTTCAGCTTCGCCACCGAGGGCCGCGAGCTGATGTACGGCGCGACCGGCGCGCCGGTGGAGCACTGGATGACGGCCGGGCCGGCCAAGGAGCATCCGTTGCTGGCCGACGTCCTGGAGGCGGCTCGGTGGCTGCTGGCCCCGGCCACGGTGCTGAAGCTGCTGTCGAGCTACACGCTGTTCGAGACCCCGGACGACAATTCGGGGGTCGCGTCGCTGCGGAAGTTGATCGCCCGCTACATGCAGTTCGACGCGGTCGAGCTGATGGTGGCCAGGGCGCACGCCGGCCAGTCTCGGCGTGGGCTGATCTATCACACGCAGGGTTCGGGCAAGACGCTGGCCATGGTGTTCGCGGCTGGCCAGTTGTTGCAGGATCCGAAGCTGGCCAACCCGACGATCGTGCTGGTCGCGGACCGGATCGAGCTCGTCCGCAACGCCTGGGACCAGTTCCGGACGACGAGCATGCCGCGGTTGCTGGCGCCGTCCACCGCGCGGGAGTTGCATGACCTGTTGGGCCGGCAGGATCGGCGCGGGCTGGTGTTCACCACCGTCCACAAGTTCGCCGGCGCGATGGCGAACCTGAACACGCGCAGCAACGTCGTGGTGCTGGTGGACGAGGCGCACCGCACTCAGGAGGGCAACCTCGGCCTGACGATGCGGGCGGCGCTGCCGAACGCGTTGTTCTTCGCGTTCACCGGGACGCCGATCGCCGAGCTCGACCACAACACGTTCGCCACGTTCGGCGACGAGCAGGATCCGAAGCGGACGCTGCACGCCTACACCTCCGACCAGTCGATCGCTGACGGCATGACCGTCCCGATCCATGTCGACCCGCGGCTGGTCACGTTCCAGCTCGACAAGACCGCCGTCGATGCGGCGTTCGAGGAGTTGAAGGCCGCCGAGGACCTG
>JAGQUI010000139.1 GCA_020438595.1 Propionibacteriaceae bacterium
GATCGCGGCTACTCCGCGGCCGCGGCCTGGTGGCGCTGGGCCAGGGTCTCGGAGTTCTCGATCACCACGTGCTTGTTCAGCGGGTACCAGAAGAAGAGCACCGCGGCGACCACGGCGTAGAGCAGGCCCGGCACGAGAGTGGAGAGCATGTAGATGCCGTTCACCGTGTCCGCGGACTGCGTGGTGGTGCCGGCCTGATAGCCGATCCAGCCGAGCGCCCAGCCGCCGAGGCCGGCGGCCAGCGCCTGCCCGACCTTCCGCGCCCAGGAGTAGACGGAGTAGACGACGCCGTCGTCGCGCTGGTCGAAGAGCACCTCCTGGTGGTCGATGACGTCGGTGATGAATGCCCAGATCAGGATGTTGAAGGCCCCGAAGCCGAGGCCGGCGAGCATGGTCAGGGCGATGAAGGCGATCGGAGAGTTCTGCAGCGGCAGGAAGTACAGCAGGATGTACATCGCGGCGGCGATGGCCACGCCGACGCTGGAGAGTTCGCGCTTGCCGAATCGGCGGGAGAGCTTCGTCGCGAACGGCAGCAGGAGCAGCGTGGGCAGCATTCCGGAGAGGGCCGCGATGCTCTGCAGCGCACCGTTGTTGAAGTAGATCGCCCACAGGTAGGAGACCATCGCCTGGACCAGCATGCCGGAGATCAGCAGGACCAGGGCGGCCACGATGATCGCGACCATGGCCTGGTTCTTGCCCAGGCTCTTCAGAGTGGTGCCCAGACCGGCGACCTGCTCACGGGGCTTGTCAGCCAGCTGCACCCGCTCGACCGACAGCTTGTAGCAGCCGAGGTAGGCGATCACCGCGAGCACCGCGCTGACCACCGCGATCCAGAAGAACGCGTCCGCGACCACCTGGGTCTGGCCCGCGGCGTCCTTGGTGTAGATGAGCAGCGGTACCGTGAAGGAGATCAGCATGCCGGCGAAGAACGCGCCGAACGTGCGGAACACCGACAGCGAGGACCGGTTGGTCGGATCGGCGGAGATCACCGCGGCCATCGAGCCGTAGGGGATGTTGACGGCCGAGTAGAGCACGCTCCACAGCAGGTAGGTCACCGCCGCGTAGGCGATCTTCGCGGTGTCGCCCCAGCCGGCGACGCCGGGCACGTAGAGGAGCACCGAGGCGACCGCCACCGGCACCGCGAAGCGCAGGATCCACGGACGGAACCGGCCGTTGCGCCCCAGCTTCGAACGGTCCACCATGCGGCCCACGGCCACGTCGATGAACGCATCGAAGAGCCGGACGCCCATCATGATCGTGCCGGCGATCGCAGCGCTGATGCCGAGCACGTTGGTGTAGAAGATCAGCAGGAAGCTCGCGGCGAGGATGAAGGTGAAGTCGTTGCCGAGGTCGCCGAAGGCGTAGCCGAGCTTGTCGCGGAGCCCGAACGGACGGAGGGACCGCGTCTGGTCCACGCCCTGGGCGTTGGTGTTGGAGGTCGTCGTCACTGAAGATCCTTCGCTCTGGCACTGATTGTGCGTCTACCCATGAATGTAGGCAGGATGGCAACAAGCAGTGCACATGTTGCCATCTGTTTCCACGCTCAGCGACGGGCCGTCCAGCGCGCACGCAGCAGGTGGGCCGCAGCCTTCGGCCGGCGGTCATGCGTGAACACACCCTTCTTGTTGCCGTCCACCCGGAAGATGGCCCCCGAAGTGCGGAAGTCCGCGAAGTTCCAGACGTGCTCGCCGACCACCGCGTCCACGGAGTCGAAGACCCGGTGGTTCATCTCCAGGTAGGCGGCCTGGTACTCCTCCGACCACGGGTCGGGGTTGTGCGAGTGCAGGCCGGCGATCGTGTCCGCGCCGTACTCGGTGATGATGATCGGCTTGCCCTCGCCGGCCCAGCCGGCCAACTCGGCACGCCAGTGCTCCTCCGCCGCCGCCAGGTCGTTGGTGTCGACGTACCAGCCGTAGTAGCGGTTCAGCATGATCACGTCCGCCAGCGGGGCCAGCTTGCAGGTCGGGTACGTGCTCAACATCACGTTCACGAAGCCCACCGGACGGGTGTGGTCGAGCTCCTTCGCCAGCGCGAACAGCGGCTCGAAGTAGGCCAGGGACGCGTCCGTGTTCGACTCCGGCTCGTTGGCGATCGACCACAGCACCACGCACGGGTGGTTCTTGTCCCGCGCGACCAGCTCGCGGATCACCTCGGCGTGGGCCGCCTGGGCGACGTCCCCGATGGTCTGCGGCGAGAACGTCACCAGCGGTTCGCCGCCGAAGATGCCGCCCGCGATACCCATGTTCTGCCCCACCGCGGGGGTCTCGTCGATCACCACGATGCCGTGGCGGTCGGCGTAGTCGTAGACCTCCTCGGCGTAGGGGTAGTGCGAGGTGCGGAACGAGTTGGCGCCGATCCAGTCGAGCAGGTCGAAGTCGTGGACGAGGAACGCGTCGTCGTGGCCCTTGCCGCGGACGGGGGTGTCCTCGTGCTTGCCGAAGCCCTGGAAGTAGAACGGTTCGCCGTTGATCAGGAACTGCGTGCCGCGCACCTCGACCGTCCGGATGCCCACCGACTGGGTGTAGGAGTCGACCAGGCCACCGTCCGGGTCGACCACCTCGATCACCGCCTGGTAGAGGTAACCGTCGCCCGGCGCCCAGAGGTGGGCGTCCGGCACCCGCAGCTGGCCGGTGGACCCGGACGCGGTGGCGACCGGGTGGCCGTCCGCGTCGCGCAGCGTGACCCGGACGTCGTGCGGCGGCTCGCCGACGACCACGACGGCGTAGTCCACGACCCCGGTACCGCCCTCGATGGAGGTGGTCACGGTGACGTCGTCGACGTGGGTGGTCGGGGTCGCGTACAACCACACCTGCCGGTGCAGCCCGGCGAAGTTGTAGAAGTCGTGGAAGTAGGTCTGGCGGCGTCCGCGCGGGGACTCGGTGATCACGCCCGGGGGCAACGTGTCGAAGGTGAGCTCGTTGTTCACCACGGCGGTGATCCGGAGTTCGCGTCCGGGTGTGACCAGGGCGGTGATGTCGGCCTCGAAGGGCGTGTAACCGCCCTGGTGCGACATCACCTCGGTGCCGTCCACCCACACGACGGCGGCGTGCGTGGCGGAGTCGAATCGCAGCACGACCCGCTGGCCGGCCCAGCCGCGCGGCACGAAGGCCGTCGTCTCGTACCAGGCGTCGCCGACGTGGTCGCGGCTCTCCGCGCCAGGGATGATGTCGTTGTAGCTGGCCGGCACCGCCATCTCGCGGGCGTCCTGCAGGGGGCTCGCGGGCCAGCCGTCCCGGCGGCCGTCTCCGTCCGCGTCGAGCCGGAAGGACCACAGTCCGGCCAGCGACTTCCGCTCTCGGGTGGGGGTGTCCTGGGGACGAAGCATCGGGGGTCTCCTCACTGCCCGCGCCGTCGCGGGCTGCGGCCAGTCTGCGCAACCGGAGCACCGCTTCGGCAAAAGTTGCCACAATTTGCCATCCGGTGGACCGAGTCAGGAACCGTCCCCCACTCGGTCCGGACCGGATCGGTTCCTTACTCGGTCCACCCCTTCACGAAGTATCGTGCGCGGGTGAGCACTGCGGCGCGGGAATCGGCACGTCACGCCTGGATCGACGCCTCGGCCGGCGTCGCCGGCGACATGCTGCTCGGCGCCCTCGTGGACGCCGGCGCCGACCTCGCCCGGGTCGCCGCCGCCGTGGACGCGGTGGCGCCCGGCACGGTCACGCTGAGCGCGCACGAGGTGCAGCGGGCCGGCCAGCGCGCGACCAAGGTGGAGGTGGCGCCCCTGGTGGAGAGCCCCGACCACCGGCACTGGAGCGACATCCGGGAGATGCTGGCGTCCGCCGACCTGCCCGGGCGCGTCCGGACGCGCGCGCACGACGCGTTCGCCGCCCTGGCCGCCGCCGAGGGACGCGCGCACGGGATCGATCCCGACCGCGTGCACTTCCACGAGGTGGGCGCCTGGGACTCGATCGCCGACGTGGTCGGCGTGTGCGCGGCGCTGGAGGACCTGGGGGCGGCGTCCGTCAGCGCCGGGCCGGTCGCGCTGGGTTCGGGATCGGTGCGGGCCGCGCACGGGCTGATCCCCGTCCCGGTGCCCGCGGTCGAGGAGCTCGCGCTCGGCTGGCAGGTGCGGTCCGGCGGGGACGGCGAGCTGGCCACGCCCACCGGGATGGCGCTGGTACGGGCGCTCGCTGAGCGCTGCGAGGACCTGCCCGACCTGGTTCCGGACGCGATCGGCGTCGGCGCCGGCACCCGGGACGTCGAGGGCCGGCCGAACGTCGTCCGCGTGGTGCTCGGTGCGCGCGGGGGCGCCGCGGCGTCCGCGATGGAGCTGCTCGAGACCAACGTGGACGACCTCGACCCCCGGCTGTGGCCGGGCGTGCTCGCCGACCTGATCGACGCCGGTGCGGCCGACGCGTGGCTCACCCCGATCGTGATGAAGAAGGGACGCCCGGCGCACACCCTGAGCGTGCTGTCCGACCCGGCCGGCGCGGACGCGCTGGTCGAGCTCGTGTTCGGGCTGGTGCCCACGCTCGGCGTCCGGCGCAGCACGGTGTCACGCACCGTCCTGGACCGGACCTCGCGCAGCGTCGACGTGGCCGGGGTGCCCGTCCGGATCAAGCTGGGGCTGCGCGGCGACGTGGTGACCAGCGCGACGCCCGAATTCGAGGACGTGGCCGCCCTGGCCCGGCTCCGCGGCACCACCCAGCGCGCGGCGCTCGGGCTCGCGCAGCAGGCGGCCGTTGCCGCCGGCTACCTGGTGGGCTCCCCGCTCCCCTGACACCACGGACCGAGTTGGGGACGGTTCCTTACTCGGTCCACCTTTTCCACAGGCCCCGGTTCGGCACCGAAATTGTGGATAACCCGGACCGCCCGGAACCGTCCCCGCGAACCCAGGCCCCGGTTCGGCACCGAAATTGTGGATAACCCGGACCGCCCGGAACCGTCCCCGCGAACCGGAAAGGAACCGTCCCCGGGTCACCGCCGCCGAGGCCGGCGACCGGGCCGCCGCGGGCGTCCTGCGGCTGCTCGACGAGACCGGCCACCGCGTGCTCGGGGTGGCCACCGGCTCCAGCCCGCAGCCGCTCTACGCCGCGCTGCCCACCGTGGCCTGAGCCGGCGGGAGGATCTGCCCTGCCGATGCCCTGACGACGCCGTGGTGAGGGGCCTGCGCACCATCCAGCGCGCAGATCCTCCCGCGGGCTCAGCGCGGCGCGGCGATCTGGGCGGCCAGGTGACCGGCGCCGTAGCCGTTGTCGATGTTCACCACGGCCACTCCGGGTGCGCACGCGTTGAGCATCGTGAGCAGCGGGGCCAGGCCGTCGAAGGCTGCGCCGTAGCCCACCGACGTGGGCACCGCGACGACCGGGGCGCTGACCAGTCCCGCGACGACGCTGGGCAGAGCGCCGTCCATACCCGCGACCACGACCACCACCGCGGCGCTGCGCAGCAGGTCGAGGCGGCGCAGGACACGGTGCAGGCCGGCCACTCCGACGTCCGCGACGAGCTCGGTGGGCCGGCCGAGCAGCTCGGCCGTCCGCTGGGCCTCGCGGGCCACCGGCAGGTCGGACGTGCCGGCCGCGGCCACCACGACCAGGCCGCCGGACGGATCGGGCGGGGCGGCAGGCCACCAGAGCAGGCGCGATTCGGGGTCGTGGCCGGCGTCCGGGAGGACGTCGAGGATCGCGGCCGCGCGTTCGGCGTCCGCCCTGGTGAAGATCGTGCGGGCGTCCTTCTCCCGCAGCGCGGACGCGATCGTGCGCAACTGGTCGGGCGTCTTGCCCTCGCAGTAGACCGCCTCGGGGTAGCCGCGGCGCTGCGCCCGGTCGAGGTCGAGGTCGGCGATCGCGCGCAGCTCCTCCGGCGGCTGCCAGGCGGGATCAGCCACGGGTGACCAGCGGCAGTGTGAACGCGCCGGACTGCACGCCGGCCAGGTCGAGGCTGACGAACCGGAAGCCGGCCGCCCGGACGCCCGTCAGCAGGGTGGTACGCACCGGTTCGCCGACCGCGCGCAGCAGGTCGTTCGCGGGCAGCTCGATCCGGGCGATCTCGCCGTGGTGGCGCACCCGCGCCTCGGGGAAGCCGAGGCCGTGCAACACCTCCTCGGCGTCCTCGATCTGGCGCAGCTTCGCCGCGGTGACCGGCTCGTGGTGGGGAATCCGGGACGCCAGGCAGGGCGCGGCCGGCTTGTCCGCCGACGGCAGGCCGAGCGCGCGGGCGACGCGGCGCACGTCCGCCTTGCCCAGGCCCGCCTCGGCCAACGGACGCAGCACGCGATGGTTCGTGGCCGCCTGCGCTCCCGGACGGTCGGGCCGGACCGCGTCGTCGGCGTTCTCGCCGTAGGCGACGGCGCTCAGTCCGTAGCGGGCGGCCACCTCGTCGTCGATTCGGCTGAACAACTCGGTCTTGCAGTGGTAGCAGCGGTCGGGACCGTTCGCCCGGTACTCCGGACGCTCGAGTTCGTGGGTGGCCAATTCCACCAGCGGCGCGCCGATCCCGGCGGCCACCTCGTGGGCCGCCCTGCGCTCGGACGCGGCCAGGCTCGCCGACACCCCGAGGATCGCCAGCGTCCGGTCGGGGCCGAGCGCGCGGGTGGCCAGCGCCAGCAGCACCGAGGAGTCGACGCCGCCGGAGAACGCCACGCCCAGCCGCGCCGGGGTGCCCAGCCGCGCCTCGACGCGTCCGGCCAGCTCGGCGACGTCGTCGCCCAACACCGCGGTCATGCCCACCTCCTCATGCTCGCACCACAACACCCGATCCGGTCGTCCTGGTCAAGCGACCGGCAATGGGGACGGTTCTCATTCCGCGTCGGTGGAGCGTGGCGACGCGGAATGAGAACCGTCCCCGATTCGCGTCAGGCCTCGATCTCGGTGTGGTCGCCGGTCCAGAGGGTGTGGAAGGTGCCCGGCTTGTCGACGCGGCCGTAGGTGTGCGCGCCGAAGAGGTCGCGCTGACCCTGGATCAGGGCGGCCGTGCTGCGCTCGGCGC
>JAGQUI010000013.1 GCA_020438595.1 Propionibacteriaceae bacterium
GGCCGACGTGCTGGACGACTGGGACGCGACGATGGACCTCGTCGCCGGGCGCGGCCAGGACGCCTACCGGGCGCTCGTGCGCGACCCGTCGCTGGTGCCGTTCTTCGTCAGCGCCACGCCCGTGGACGAGCTGGGGAAGATGAACATCGGGTCGCGCCCGGCCAAGCGCCCCGGCGGCGACGGCGGGCTGGACGACCTGCGGGCGATCCCGTGGGTGTTCGGCTGGACGCAGGCGCGGATCATCCTGCCGGGCTGGTTCGGCGTCGGCTCCGGGCTCGCCGCCGCCCGCGAGGACGGCCGCGGCGACCAGCTGCGGGAGATGTACTCCTCGTGGAACTTCTTCCGGACGTTCCTGTCGAACGTGCAGATGACGCTGGCGAAGACCGACCTCGACATCGCCGCGCGGTACGTCCGGGCGCTCGTCCCCGACGACCTCGCCGGCGTCTTCGACGTGATCCGGGCCGAGCACGAGCGCACGGTCGAGGAGGTGCTGCGGGTGACCGGGCAGGAGGTGCTGCTCGAGTCCGTGCCCGTGCTGCGTCGCACGCTCGAGCTGCGCGACACCTACCTGGCCCCGCTGCACGCCCTGCAGACCTCGCTGCTGGCCCGGGCCCGGGCCGTCCCGGAGGGCGCCGAGCCGGACGCGGACCTGCAGCGGGCGTTGCTGCTCACGATCAACGGGATCGCCGCCGGCCTGCGCAACACCGGATAGGGCTGCCGCCTCCCGCAAAGTGGACAGTATTGGCCGTAGTCGGCCGATACTGGCCACTTTGCGTCCGGGGACGGCATCGACGTGGCCACGACCGACCGCCGATCGGACGCGGCTTCGCCGGCTTTGTACGCTGGGGCCCATGACGGATCCGGTGGCCGACCTCGCGCGGCGGCGCAACGACCTGCCGCTCCCCGAGGTCGACCGGTCCGTCCCGCTGCCGCGGCGCCTGCTGACGTCCTGGTGGACGTGGGCCGTGGTCGCGCTCAGCGCCGTGTTCTTCGTCGCCCTGTTCTCGCAGTACCAGATGCTGACCACCGACATCCCGGTGCAGGACGGCGTGATCCCGGGCATCAACCCGTCCGCGATCCGTGCCGCGGCTGGCTACGCCCTGCCCACGCTGGTGTTCTGGACGATCGTGTTCATCTGGGCCGACCGGTACCGCCCGCAGCGGCTGGTGGTCTGGTACCTCGTGCTGGGCTGGGGCGGTGCGGTCGCCACGTTCATCTCGCTGCACGTGAACACCTGGGCGGCCCAGCAGCTGGCCGTGGCCGGCAACGGCGACCCGGCCACGAGCGCCCGCGCCGCGATCTTCGTCGCGCCGTTCGTGGAGGAGGCGGCGAAGGCGTCCGTGCTGTTCCTGATCGCGGTCGTGGCGCGCTACCGGCTCACCTCGAGGGTGTCGCTGATCGTGCTCGCGGGCTTGTCAGCGGCAGGTTTCGCGTTCACCGAGAACATCATCTACTACTCCCGCGCGATCGTGTACTCCTCGGAGAACATCGGGGTCGGGGACGCCACGGCTGCGATCGAGCAACTCGTCCAGCTCCGCGGCTTCTGGACCGCCTTCGGGCATCCGCTGTTCACCATGATGACCGGCATCGGCGTGGCCGTCGCGCTGCGCACCCGCAGCAAGGTGGTGCGCGTGCTGGCCCCGCTCGCCGGCTACGGGGCGGCAGCGCTGCTGCACATGATCTTCAACTCCCAGGCCAGCCTGAACAGCGAGCAGGGCCAGGTGATGCTCTACTGGCTGGTCGCCGTACCGATGGTGGTCGCGGCGATCGTCTACGTCGTGCGCCAGGTGCTGCTGCAGGGCCGGGTGCTGGCCAGCCGGCTCGGCGACTACGCGCAACTCGGCTGGCTGCCGGCGAGCGACCCGGTGGTGTTCGCGAGGCAGCGGCTGCGCTGGTGGGCGGTGATGGTGGCCGCCACCCGCGGCTGGAAGGTGCTGCTCGCGACCGTCCGGCTGGAGCGGATCCTCACCGAGCTCGCCTACCTGCGCGACGGGCAGGTGCGCGGTATCTACGACGAGGCCGCGACCGTGCGGGCCCGGTACCTCGTCGAGCAGGCGAAGGGGCTGCGCGGGGTGGCCATCGACGATCCACGCGGACTGCGGCTGAGCCTGCCGAGGCTGCGCAGGCCGAAGCCGGTGACCTATGCGCCGCCCTCCTACCCCGGACCTGCCGGAATCGGGGGCAGCTGGCCAGCGCCGGTCGGCCAGCCGCCGATAGGATCGCCTGGTTACTCGGCCGTCGACCCGACCTGGGGGCCGCCGAAGGGCTAGTGCGCAGGGAGGGGACGCGATGGTCGCCGAGACGCTGACCGCCTCCCTGGAGCGCCTCCGCGAGGCCCTGTCCGGCGTCCGCCTGCCGCTCGACCTGCCGACCGCTGCCGACGTGCGCGACCGCTGCCGTCGCGCGGTGGCGCAACTGGACGACTACGTGCTGCCCCGGCTGGCCCGGCTGGACGCGCCGCTGCTGGCCGTGATCGGCGGCTCGACCGGGGCCGGCAAGTCCACGCTGGTGAACACCCTGATCGGTCGCGAGGTGAGCGCGCCCGGCGTGATCCGGCCGACCACGCGCTCGCCGGTGCTCGTGCACCACCCCGCGGACGCCGCCTGGTTCGCCTCGGACGCGATCCTGCCCGGCCTCGCCCGCAGCACCGGCACCGCCCACGACCCCCGCACGCTGCAGGTCGTGGCAGAACCCTCGCTGCCGCGCGGGCTGGCCGTCCTGGACGCCCCCGACGTCGACTCCGTGGTGGCCGAGAACCGCGCGCTGGCGGCCCAGCTGCTCTCCGCCGCCGACCTGTGGCTGTTCGTCACCACCGCGGCCCGCTACGCCGACGCCGTGCCCTGGGACTACCTGCGCTCGGCCGCCGAGCGGCACGCCGTGGTGGCGGTGGTGCTCGACCGGGTACCTCCCGCGGCGATGGACGAGGTGCCCGCCCACCTCGGCCAGATGATGGGCCAGCGCGGGCTCGGTCGCTCGCCACTGTTCGCCGTCCCCGAGACCGAGGTGGACGCCGACGGCCTGCTGCCCGACGCGGCCGTCGCGCCCATCCGGGACTGGCTGGCCGGCCTCGCCGCCGACGCGGTCAGCCGCAACGAGGTGGTGCTGCAGACCCTGGACGGCGCGATCGGCGCGCTGGCGTCCGACGCCCCGGCGGTGGCGAGGGCGATCGAGGAGCAGGCGGCGGGCCTGGAAACGCTGCGCACCGACGCGGAGACGACGTTCGCAGAGGCCGTGCGCAGCATCGGCGTACAGACCGCGGACGGCACGCTGCTGCGTGGCGAGGTACTCGCCCGCTGGCACGACTTCGTGGGCACCGGCGAGTTCTTCCGCGCGGTCGAGCAGAAGATCGGCTGGCTGCGCGACCGGGTGGTCGCCGCGGTGAAGGGGGAGCCGAAGCAGGCGCTCGAGGTGAAGGTGGCCGTCGAGTCGGGGCTGGAGGTGCTGATCCGTGAGGAGGGCGAGGCTGCCGCCCGGCGGGTCGAGTCGGCCTGGCAGGCCCACCCGGCCGGACGCCAGGTGCTCGCCTCCGGCGCGACCGACGACCTCGGCCGTGCGTCGCGGGAGTACCCGCGGGCGGCGTCGAAGGCGATCCGCGACTGGCAGGGCGACGTGCTCGACCTGGTCGCCAGCGAGGGCGCGGCGAAGAAGTCCACGGCCCGGTTCTGGGCGCTCGGCGTGAACGGCGTCGGCGTCGCCCTGATGATCCTCGTGTTCAGCCAGACCGGCGGCCTGGTCGGGGCCGAGCTGGGCGTGGCCGGTGGCACCGCACTGCTCGCCCAGCGGGTGCTGGAGGCGATCTTCGGCGAAGACGCCGTACGGCGGCTCGCGAAGAAGGCGAAGGCCGATCTGGACGCCCGGGTCGAGGCCCTGCTGGCGGTCGAGCTGTCCCGCTACCTGTCGGCGCTGGACGCCGTGGACGTGCGCCCCGAACAGGCCGGCGAGGTGCTCGCGGCCGCCGCAGTGGTGGACGCGGCCCGTGGCGAACTGCGGTCCTCGGGGGCCCCGGTCCCGCAGGCCCGGGTGCTGCCGGCGGGATCGGCTGCACCGGTCCCTGAGGAGCGGGTGCTTCCCGCCGGGGTGGCTGCATCGGTCCCTGAGGAGCGGGGGCTTCCCGCCGGGGTGCCTTCATCGGTCCCTGAGGAGCCGGCGAGGAACGAGCCGGCGTCACGAAGGGCCGGCGAACCCGAGGACCGAGCCGTCGAGGGCGAGATCCTCGACCCCGAGGCCGACTCGTGAGCGCCGCGGACGACCGGCTCGCCCCCCGCGTCCGGGCGCTCGGTGAGGCCGTGGACGCCGCGGAGGGACGGGCCGACGCCCAGGTTCTCGCGAAGGCGCGGGCCGTGGTGGAACGGGCCGGCGAACGGGTCGCGTTCAGTGGCAGCTACACCGTGGTCGCGCTCGCGGGGGCGACCGGGTCGGGCAAGTCGAGCCTGTTCAACGCGCTCACCCGCACCGACCTCGCGCGGGTGGCGGTGCGGCGTCCGACCACGGC
This sequence comes from Propionibacteriaceae bacterium, assembly GCA_020438595.1. The sequence goes on from JAGQUI010000013.1 coordinate 4,493, forward strand.
GAGGGCGATGGCGGTGAGCTGGGGCAGCGAGCTCCCGCACGAGTTGCTGGACTGGCTCGACGTCACCGGCCGGCACCTGGTCCCGTCCGGCCCGCACGACCTGTCCGACCTCGTGCTGCTGGACCTGCCCGACCACGACTCCACCGAGGTGTCGCACCGGCTCGCCGTGGACCGCCTGGTGGAGCTCGTCGACGCGTTGATCTGGGTGGTCGATCCGGAGAAGTACGCCGACGCCGCCCTGCACGACGGCTACCTGAAACGGCTCGCGCCCTACGCGGACGTGATGATGGTCGTGCTGAACCAGGCCGACCGGCTCGCGCCCGCCGAACTCGACCGCTGCGTGACCGACCTGCGCCGGCTGCTCGACTCCGAGGGCCTGCGCAAGACCCCGATCATGGCCGCTTCGGCGCTGCGCAACACCGGCGTGAAGGAGCTGCGCGAGGCGTTGGCGCGCACGGTGTCGGCCAAGCAGGCGATGGGCCGGCGGCTGTCCGCGGACGTCACTGTCGCGGCCGAGGCGCTCGCCGGCGAGCTGGGCGAGGGGAGCGTTCCCGTCCTCGACGCCAGGCTGAAGGACCGGGCGATCCGGGGCCTGGGCGAGGCCGCCGGGGTGCCCGTGGTCGTGGACGGCGTGCGCCGCACGTGGCGGCGGCGCGGTTCGGTGGCCACCGGCTGGCCGTTCGTCACCTGGCTGGCGAGGCTGCGTCCCGATCCGCTGAAGCGGCTGCGGCTCGACCTGAAGTCGGGGGAGCACAGCCCCACCGAGGTGAACCGCACCTCGCTGCCGAGGGCGACGGCGGTGCAGCGCGCTCGGGCCGAGCAGGGCCTGCGCGAGCTGACCGACGGCGCGTCGAAGGGGCTGCCGCGCGGCTGGGCGCAGGCAGTGCGGGAGGCCGCCCACGGCCGGGAGTCGCTGCTGTTCGACCGGCTCGACACCGCGATCGCCGACACCGACCTGTCCGTGCGCCGCGGTACCTGGTGGTGGGCGCTGTTCGGCATCCTGCAGTGGCTGCTGATCGCGGCGGTCGTCGCCGGGCTGGGCTGGCTGTTCTCCGGGCCCGTGCTGAACTGGCTCGGCTTCCCGCCGCTGCCCTCGGTGCTCTGGTACGGCGTGCCCGCGCCCACCTGGCTGCTGGTCGGTGGCCTCGTCGGCGGCGTGCTGCTCGCTGTGCTCGGCCGGGCGCTGGTCGAGATCGGCGCCAACGGGCACGCCCGGGTGGCCCGGCGCAGCCTGAACGCCGCGGTGGGTGCGGTGGTCGCCGAGGACGTGCTCGACCCCGTCCAGGCCGAGCTCGACCGCTACGCGAGGGCTCGCGACGCCGTCCGGATCGCCGCGAAAGCGTAGGACGAAGAACTACGCTCAGGGGGCCCGGTCCGGCGTCCAGTGTCGGCCCACTCGGCCGACTCGGGTGCGCGGCGCTGTCCACAGGGCGTGCGTCGTCCACAGGCCACGGAACCCGGTGAACGGCATCCGGGTCCGTTGCCGATACTCCCGGGTTGAGAACCGAGAGAAGGAGTCGACATGGATGCGGCAGTGTGGATCACCGGCAACGTGGGCAGCGACGTCGAGCTGAAGGAGTACCGGGAGGGCGTCACCTACGCCAGCTTCCGGCTCGCGTGCACCCCGCGGCTGTGGCGGGGCGGGCAGTGGGGCGACGACGAGACCACCTGGCTCGGCGTCGTCTGCAACAAGGCGCTGGCGCTGAACGTCAAGTCCAGCATCGGCAAGGGCGACCCGGTGGTGGTCGTCGGGCGGTTGCGTACCGAGCGCTGGACCGATCCCCAGGGGGCCCGGCACGAGCGGCTCCGGCTGGACGCCCAGTCGGTCGGTCACGACCTCTCCCGCGGCACGTCGGTGTTCCGGAAGTCGCCCAAGTCCGTGCCCGAGGACCAGGAGGTCAACATCAGCGAGCTCATGGTCGCCACCGAGGGGCAGGAGGCGCCGGGCGATGACGCGACGAAGCCGGGGGTGGACGCAGCCTGAACGGCGGTCGCAACGCCCCGGGGGTGGTGCGCGTGGGTACGAACGAGACTGTACGGATCCCGTGCGTCGGCGCTGAACCGGAACCGGTTCGTGGTTCCATCGAATTCGCCGACTGCTCCCACCCCCAAGGAGTCGCAATGCTGCCGAGCCGCCCACGAGGCACAGCCGGGTCGGGTGCCCACCCGGGTGCTGCGAGAGGGCGCCCGTCCGCGCCCCGCGCCACGATCGTTCCCGGACGGCCGGGTCTGCGTGCCGCCGCGTCTGTGGTGCTGCCTCTCTCCGCTGCGATCTGCTACGTCGCCGCGGGCGCGGTGAATGCCGCGGACCTCGTGTTCGGCCGGCGGCCGTCGGTGGCCGGCGCGGTGTGGTCAGCGGTCTATGTGACCGTCTGGCTGGCGTGCGCGGTGCAGGCGGGGCGGAGCCGCCACAGCCGCCAACTGCGCTGGACGGCGGTGTTCTGGGCGGTGGTGATCGGCGGGACGGCGCTGTGTGGAGCCTTCCTGCGGCTCAACCTCGGCACCGGGGCGGCCATCCCGGGCGGCTGGGTGGCGCCGGCGGTCCTGCTCGTCGTCGCCGCGCCGCTCTACGGCCTGGTCGGGCTCCTCCACGTCGAGCCGCTGCTCGCGATGCTCGGCGTGGCGTTGGGTGCGGCCGTCCTCATTATGGCGTTCGCGTTGACGGCACGACGGCTGCGACCGTTGTCCGTTCGCTGAACCCGCCGCCGGGATGCCTCTCGGCGGTCGGAACGGCGACACGAGGGGTGGTGTGGGGAAGCGCGACGGCCACGCCCGCTTGACCTTGACGCCGCGGCAAGGTTTCCACTGGACGCGGAGGTGGTCGAGATGACCCACGGAACTGTCGATCCGGTGGTGGACAGGCTGAGGATGGCGTTGGCGGCGGACTCGGCGTCCGACCGGCTGCAGACGGCGCTGGCGGCGGGCCTGCGTCCCCGCGATGCCTACATCGACCCGATCGTGGAGCGGTTCGCGGTCGAACCCGACTTCTTCGTGCGCGACATGCTCACCTGGGCGCTGCTCCAGCACGATCGGTCCCGCACCCTGGAACGGGTCCTGCCGGAGCTGCACTCGGCACTTCCCCGAGCGCGGAGCCAGGCGTTGCACACCCTGTCGAAGCTCGGCGATCCACGCGCGTGGCCTGCGATCACCACCGGACTGCTGTTCGACGCAGAGGAGGAGGTGGCCCTGACCGCCTGGCGCGCTGCGGCCACGCTGGTGCCACCCGGGGAAGCCGAAGCGCTCGCCCACGTGCTCTCGACGCAGTTCGGCCGGGGTGACCACGTCACGCAGCGGAGTCTCAGCCGCGCCCTGGCCATGCTCGGGGACGCCGCGACCGCGGTCATCGAGCGCGGGAAGCGGCACCGCGACCCGGCGATCCGCACCCATGCCGTCGCGACCGAGCGGCTGGTCAGCAACCCCGACGAGGGCTTCGACGTCGCCATCGTCGCCGCTCGGCGGATCGTGGCGCTCCATGGCGCCCCGCTCGTCGAGGACGTCGAGTTGTGACCAGCCGTCCCCAGGATCAGTCGCGGGTGAGCCGGCGGTGCTTCGTCCGGTGCGGACGGGCCGCCTCGACGCCCATCCGGGCGATCTTGTTCTCCTCGTAGTCGGCGTAGTTGCCCTCGAACCAGAACCACACGGCGTCGTCCTCGTCGGTTCCCTCCCAGGCGAGGATGTGGGTGGCCACCCGGTCGAGGAACCAGCGGTCGTGGGAGATCACGACGGCGCAGCCGGGGAACTCCAGCAGGGCGTCCTCCAGCGACTGCAGCGTCTCCACGTCCAGGTCGTTGGTCGGCTCGTCCAGCAGGAGCACGTTGCCGCCCATCTTCAGGGTGAGGGCGAGGTTCAGCCGGTTCCGCTCACCGCCCGAGAGCACGCCGGCCGGCTTCTGCTGGTCGGGCCCCTTGAACCCGAAGGACGCCACGTAGGCGCGCGACGGCATCTCGAAGCTGCCCACCTTGATGTGGTCGAGCCCGTCGGAGACGACCTCCCACACGTTCTTCGCCGGGTCGATGCCGGAGCGGCTCTGGTCGACGTAGGAGAACTTCACCGTGCCGCCCACCTTGAGGCTGCCCGAGTCGGGCTGTTCCTCGCCGACCACCATCTTGAACAGGGTGGTCTTGCCCACGCCGTTCGGGCCTATGATGCCGACGATGCCGGCGCGGGGCAGGGTGAAGTTGAGGTCCTCGATCAGCACCCGGTCACCGAATCCCTTGGTGAGCTTCGTGGCCTGCAGCACGTCCGAGCCCAGGCGCGGGCCCGGCGGGATGTTGATCTCGGCGAGGTCCACCTGGCGGTTGCGCTCGGCCTCGGCTGCGAGCTCCTCGTAGCGGGCCAGGCGGGCCCGGTTCTTGGCCTGGCGGGCCTTCGGGTTCGCCCGCACCCACTCCAGCTCCTTCTCCAGGATCTTGGCGCGCTTGGCGTCCTTCTTGCCCTCGATCTGCAGCCGGGAGCGCTTGGTCTCCAGGTAGGTGGAGTAGTTGCCCTCGTAGGGGTGCAGCTGGCCGCGGTCGACCTCGCAGATCCACTGCGCGACGTTGTCCAGGAAGTACCGGTCGTGGGTGACCGCGAGGACGGCGCCGGGGTAGCTCTTCAGGTGGCCCTCGAGCCAGTTCACGCTCTCCGCGTCCAGGTGGTTGGTGGGCTCGTCGAGCAGCAGCAGGTCGGGTTGCTGCAGCAGCAGCTTGCACAGCGCCACACGGCGGCGCTCACCGCCGGAGAGGATGTCGACGATCGCGTCCCCCGGCGGGCACTGCAGCGCGTCCATCGCCTGTTCCAGCTGGGAGTCCAGGTCCCACGCCTCGCGGTGGTCGAGCTCGGTCTGCAGCTCGCCCATCTCGGACAGCAGGGCGTCGAAGTCGGCGTCCGGCTCGGCCATCGCCAGCGAGATCTCGTTGAACCGGTCGAGCTTGGCCTTGGTGTCGGCCACCGCCTCGTGGATGTTCTCCAGGACCGTCTTCCCCTCGGTCAGCGGGGGCTCCTGCAGCAGGATGCCGACGGACTTCTCCTTCGCCAGCATCGCGTCGCCGTTGTCCGGCTTGAGCATGCCGGCCATCAGCTTGAGCATGGTCGACTTGCCCGCCCCGTTCGGTCCGACGACGCCGATCTTGGCGCCCTCGAAGAACGAGAGGGTGACGTTGTCCAGCACGAGCTTCTCGCCCAGCTTCTTGCGGACGTTGTGCATCGTGAACACGAATTCGGGCATGCGGATCTTCCTCGAGGACGGTGGAGCGGCGACCAGTGTATGCCAGCCGCGCCCGCCTGCCGACTTGTCAGAATCTCATGCGCCTATGACCGCACGAGATTCTGACAACTCGGCAGTGGGAGGGTGAGGAGTTCGGCGAGGGTGAGCGCGCGGCGGCCGGCGAGGTCGGCGAGCTGCAGGCGGCAGGAGAAGCCGTCGGCGAGCAGGACGGCGTCCGGCCCGGCCGCCGCCACGGCCGGCAGCAGGTGCGTGTTCGCCACGGCCACGGACGTCTCGTAATGGCCCCGTTCGACCCCGAAGTTGCCGGCCAGCCCGCAACAGCCGGCGACCGTCACCAGCCGGACGCCGGTGCGGGCGAGCAGCCGCTCGTCGGACGCCCAGCCCAGCACGGCGGAGTGGTGGCAGTGGGGCTGGGCGACCACGGTGGTGCCGGTCAGGTCCGGCGGCGTCCAGTTGGTGGTCGCCAGCAACTCGGCGAGGGTGCGGACGCCGGCGGCCACCTCGGCGACCCGCGGGTCGGCCACCAGTTCGGACGCGTCGCTGCGCCACACCGCCGTGCAGGAGGGCTCCAGCCCGAGTACCGGTGTGCCGGCGGCCACGATCGGGTGCAGCACGTCCAGTGATCGCCGGATCAGGTCGGCTGCACGGTCGCGCTGGCCGGTGGTGATCCAGGGCAGCCCGCAGCACGCGGTCCGGCGCAGCACCGTGGGCGCGAAGCCCGCCGAGACCAGCACGCGCAGCACCGCGACCAGCCGGTCGGCGTCGAGGGTGTCGGTGAAGGAGTCCACCCAGACCACGACCGGCCGGCCCTCCGGTGCCGCGGCTGGTCGGGACCGCCGGGCACCCCGCCGGCTGAACCGCGGCAGCGACCGGCGTCCGTCCACTCCGGCCAGCCACTTCACGGCACGCCCGACACCGGGTGCGGCGAGCAGGGCATTCGCGAGCGGCGCCAGACCTGGAACGCCCGTGACCAGCCGACCCCAGGTGGGCAGCCGGCCGAGCGCGTAGTGGCTGCGGGGCCGCGGCCGCCCGCGGTACGCCTCGGCGAGCACCCGCGACTTCAGCGCGGCCACGTCGATGCCGGTCGGGCACTCGCTCGCGCACGCCTTGCACGAGAGGCACAGGTCGAGGGCCTCCCGTACCTCCGGCGCCCGCCAGCCGCCGGTGACGAGGGTGCCGTTCACCAGCTCCTGCAGCACGTGGGCGCGGCCCCTGGTGGAGTCCTGCTCGCGTCCGGTGGCCTGGTAGGACGGGCACATCACGCCGCCGGTGTCGGCCAGGCACTTGCCGACGCCGGTGCACCGGTGCGCGGCCGCGACGAAGCCCGAATCGAGTCGGGGCAGCCGCGACCCGGTCGCCGCGGGCAGCCGCAGGTCGGCGTCCAGCGGGCGCGGATCGACCAGCACCCCGGGGTTGAGCAGGTTGTCCGGGTCGAAGACCTGCTTCACGGCCGCGAACAGGGCCAGGGATTGCGAGGAGTACATCCGGCCGAGCAGTTCCGAGCGGGCCCGGCCGTCCCCGTGCTCGCCCGAGCAGGATCCGCCGTAACCCGCGGCCAGTTCCGCGGCCGCCTCGACGAACGACCGGTACCGCTCGACGCCCTTGGGCGAGGACAGCTCGAAGTCGATCCGGACGTGCACGCACCCCTCGCCGAAGTGCCCGTACGGCAGCCCGTGCAGCCCGTGCGCGGCGAGCAGCGCGTCGAAGTCCCGCAGGTAGGTGCCCAGCGCCTCGGGCGGGACGGCGGCGTCCTCCCAGCCGGCGTGGGCGGGCTTCGCCAGCCCGACCGCGGCCAGGCCGGCGCCGTCCGCCCGGATCCGCCACAGCCGGGACGCCTGCGTCCGGTCGGTGACCACCTCGCCCCCGAGTCCGCCCGCGGCCGCCAGCACCGCCGCGGCCCGCTCGGCGAGGCTGCCGGGATCGGCGTCGGTGAGCTCCACGAAGAGCCAGCCCTCGCCGGCGGGCAGGTCCGGCACCGCGGACGCACCGAGCCGGCGCCGCACCACGTCGGTGATCCGGCGGTCGAGCCCCTCCACGGCGGTCGGGCGGAGCGGCAGCACCCGGGGCGTCGCGTCGGCGGCGGCCGCCATGTCCGAGTAGCCGATCACCACGAGCGCGGCGTGCGGCAGGTCGGCGACGAGCCGCAGGCGGGCCCCGGTGACCACCGCGAGCGTGCCCTCCGAACCGACCAGGAAGCGCGCGACGTCGAAGCCGTGCTCGGGCAGCAGGTGCTCGAGGCTGTAGCCGGACACCTGTCGCGGGAACCGGCCGAACTCGGTGCGGATCACGCCGAGGTTCGCCTGCACGAGGTCGTGCAGGGCGCGCAGGGTGGGGGAGTCGCCGGGGCGGCTCCCGGAGGCGAGGCTGAGCCGCTCGCCGGTGCCGGTGATGACGTCGAGGCCGAGCACGTTGTCGGCGGTCCGGCCGTAGCCCAGCGCGCGGGCGCCGCAGGCGTTGTTGCCGATCATGCCGCCGACCGTGCACCGGTCCACCGTGGACGGGTCGGGCCCGAAGCGCAGGCCGTGCCGGGCGGCCGCCGCGGTCAGCCGGGCGGGCACCACGCCGGGCTCGACGATGGCCGCGGAGCCGGCCGGGTCGAGGTGGGCGATCCGGTCCAGCCGGGAGCAGTCCAGGACCAGCCCGCCGCCGATCGCATTCCCTGCGATCGACGTCCCGGCGCCGCGGGTGGTCAGCGGCAGGCCGGCTTCGCGCGCCGCGTCCACGAGTTCGGAGAGCTCGGCGACCGAGCCCGGTCGTGCGACGGCGGCCGGGGGCACGCGGTACAGGGAGGCGTCGCTGCTGTAGAGCGCGCGGGAGAGCGTGGAGGTGTCGACGGCGAAGCCGGCAGCGGCCAGCGCAGCCACCTGCCCGGTGAACGCTGCGGCCGTCACGGCCTCAGTCTGTCACGCGGGTGACCGCCTCCATGGCCCGGCCCAGCGCCTCGAAGTCGTCCGGATCGACCCGGTCGACCAGTGCGCACCGAACCGACTCGACGTGGGCCGGCGCGGCCTCGACCAGCAACCTGTAGCCGGCCTCGGTCATGATCGCGTTCACTCCCCGCCGGTCGGACGGGCACGCGACCCGGTTGACCAGGCCCTTCGTCTCCATCCGCGAGATCGTGTGGGTGAGGCGGGAGCGGGACTGCCGCACGCGCTCGGCGAGGTCGGACATGCGCAGCATGTGCCGCTCCGACTCCGACAGGTGCACCAGGATCTCGTACTCGCCGAGGTCGAGGCCGAACGGACGCAGTTCGGCGTCCAGCCGCTCGTTGATCCGGGCCACGCCGTTGAGGAAGGAGCGCCAGATCCGCTGCTGCTCAGCGTTCAGCCAGCGGGGCTCCACCTGGATACTCACACCCTGACGATATCAATTCAGTTCACATTTCAACAACCGACGCGCATGGGGACGGTTCCGTTCCGCGTCGGCCCGAACGCGGGCGGAGCGACGGGAAATGAGAACCGTCCCCATTCCGCGGCGGGGACGGAGGTGGGCCCGGATAGCGGGATGGGGGCCGTCCCTGCTGGCGCCGGCGCGACGTCCGGACGATAGGCTCGCGACAACCCCCGGAGATGACCATTCGAGTGCGTGGCGGCGACGAACGGGAGGTCTTTGCGTGATCGAGGTGCTGGGCGCGCGCGGACTGGCCGCGGGCCGGAAGGCCGGACGGTTCGTGGGCGGTACCCTCGACGAACTCCGCGGACGGATCGCGGTGGGCACCAACCTGCTCGAGATCGACGAGTGGGCGCGGGAACTGATCGCGTCCGCGGGGGCGGAGTCGTGCTACGTCGACTACGCGCCGCCGTTCGGGCGGGGCCCGTTCGGCAGGGTGATCTGCACGTCGGTCAACGACGCCGTGCTGCACGGGCTGCCCCACGACTACGCCCTTGCCGACGGCGACCTGCTCACGCTCGACTTCGCGGTCTCGATCGACGGGTGCGTCGCCGACGCGGCGACCAGCTTCGTGGTGGGCACCACGGTCGACCCCGCCGACCAGCATCTGATCGAGACCACCCGGACCGCACTCTCGGCAGGCATCGCCGCCGCCGGGCCGCACGCCCGGGTGGGCGACGTCTCCGAGGCAATCGGGACGGTGCTGCGCGGCGCGGGCTACCGGGTGAACACCGACTTCGGCGGCCACGGCGTCGGCAGCACCATGCACCAGGACCCGCACATTCCCAACGACGGCCGCGCCGGGCGTGGCCTGCGCCTGCAGCCCGGCCTGCTGCTCGCGATCGAACCGTGGGTGATGCGCGACACCGACGAGCTCGTCACCGACGACGACGGCTGGACGCTGCGCAGCGCCACCGGGTGCCGTACGGCCCACTCCGAGCACACGATCGCGATCACCGCGCGCGGGGTGGAGATCCTGACCCCGCACCAGTAGCTGCGGAGACTACGTAGGGGGTTCCCGACCCGGAGCCCCCTGACCACTAGACTGCGAAGACAGTCCAACGGGGGATGTGAGGGAAATGGCACCTTCGAGCATCGACGTCGACGCCCTGGTCGCACAGGCACCACCCTCTGCGGGGGCGCTCTTCCGCTGGCGGGTCGAGCAGACCCCGGCCAAGGAGGCGTTCCGGTACCCGGACGCCCACGACCAGTGGGTCTCCATCGACTGGACCGAGACCCGGCGCCGCGTGGACGCCTGGGCCGCCGGCCTGCTCGCCCTGGGCCTGCAGCGCGAGGAGCGGGTGGCGATCGTCTCCAACACCCGGATCGAGTGGATCCTGGCCGATTACGCGATCAACTGCGCGGGCGGGGCCACCACGACCATCTACCCGAACACGCAGGGCAAGGACTTCGCCCACATCGTCACCGACTCCGGTTCGGTGATCCTGGTCGCGGAGAACGACGAGCAGGTCGCCAAGCTGGACTCCTCGGCGGAGGCCGAGGCGCAGGTCCGGCACGTGATCGTGTTCGACGGCGAGGGCGACGGCGAGCGGGTGCTCACCCTCGACCAGCTGGCCCAGCGGGGCCGGGAACTGCTCGCGTCCGACCCCGACGTGGTCGACCGGGCCATCGCGTCCATCGGCATCGACGACCTGGCCACCCTGATCTACACCTCCGGCACCACCGGCATGCCGAAGGGCGTCGAGCTGACCCACCGCTGCTGGGTCTACCAGGCCGTGGTGCTGAACGAGATGGAACTGATCAGCCCCAGCGCGCTGCAGTACCTGTGGCTGCCGCTGTCGCACGTGTTCGGCAAGGACCTGCTCACCATCCAGCTCGGGATCGGCTTCAGCACCGCCGTGGACGGACGGATCGACCACATCGTCAGCGGGCTCGGCGAGACCCACCCCAACTTCATGTGCGGCGCGCCCCGCATCTTCGAGAAGGTGCGTGCCGCGGTGATGCTGGCCTCGCCGCAGGGCGGCGTCAAGGGACGGATCGCCCGCTGGGCGTTCGCGGTCGGGCGCGCGTCCCGGGAGTACCGGCTCGCCGACAAGCCGCTGCCCGCGCCGATGCGGCTCGCCTACACCGTCGCCGACCACCTGGTGTTCAGCAAGCTGAAGGACCGGGTGGGCGGCAACATCGACTTCTTCATCTCCGGTTCGGCGAAGCTGAGCGCGCAGGTGCAGGCGTGGTTCTACTCGGCGGGCCTGACCGTGGCCGAGGGCTACGGGCTCACCGAGACCGGCGCGGTGTCGTGTGTGAACCTGCCGCTGCCGGTGCGGTTCGGCACGGTCGGGCCGTCCCTGCCCGGCACGGAACTGAAGATCGCCGCGGACGGCGAGATCCTGATCAAGGGGCCCGCGGTGATGCGGGGCTACCACAACGACCCGGAACGGACGGCCGAGGTGTTGGTCGACGGGTGGTTCCACACCGGCGACATCGGCAAGCTCGACCCGGACGGCTACCTGCGGATCACCGACCGCAAGAAGGACCTGATGAAGACCTCCGGCGGCAAGTACGTGGCGCCGGCGAAGGTGGAGGGCGTGATCGCGGCGACCATCCCGTACGTGTCCCAGGTGGTCGCGGTGGGGGACGGGCGCAAGTACATCTCGGCGCTGCTCACCATGGACGCCGACAACCTCGCCAAGTGGGCGGCCCGGCACAAGCTCACCGGCATGGACCACGCCGAGCTCACCCAGAGCCCCGAACTGCGAAAGACCATCGACCGGTTCATGGGCGCGGCCAACGGCAAGCTGGAGCGCTGGGAGACCGTGAAGAGGTTCGCGATCCTGCCGACCGAGTTCAGCGTCGACGACGGCGGGGTCACCCCGAACATGAAGATCCGCCGCAAGGTGGTCACCGAGCGCTACGCCGAGATCGTGGAGTCGCTGTACGAGGAAGACGTGGTCGACGCCGAGTGAGCGGGTACACCAGCCGCGTCCCGCTGCGCTGGGTGGACCTGGACGCCCAGGGGCACGTGAACAACGCGGTGGTCGCCGACTACCTGCAGGAGGCCCGGGTCGACTGGTTGCTGTCCGGGCCGAACGCGCACCTGCTCGGCACGTCCACGATGGTGGTCTCCCACCAGGTCGAGTACCTCGGACCGGTCGCGTTCGCGGTCGAACCGGTGGAGGTGGTGCTCAGCGTGGGCCCGGTGGGTGCCGCGCGGTTCGCCATCGGCTACTCGGTGTTCCAGGACGGGCGCGAGCTCGCCCGGGCCCGTTCGGTGCTCTGCCTCTACGACTACGCGGCGAGCCGGCCGCGCCGGATGACGGGGGCGGAGCGGGCGTGGTTCACCGCCCAGGCCGTGGAGCTGGAGCCGTTCCCCACGCTGGGCCGCTGGCAGGTGGGGGAGCGGGCGCACGCCTACGACTTCGTCGTCCGCTGGTCCGACCTGGATCCGTACGGCCACGTGAACAACGTCCGCGTGTTCGACTTCGTCGCCGAGGCGCGGATCCGGATGAGCCCGGACGGCGAGGACACCACGCGCATGCACGCCGCGGCGGAACAGGGGCTGTTGTGGATGGTCGCGCGGCAGGACGTGGACTACGTCGGCCAGATCGCGCACCGCACGGAGCCGTACCGGGTGCGTTCGGCGATCGCCCGGGTGGGCCGGACGTCGGTGACCATCGTCGCCCAGGTCGAGGACCCGCTCGACGACGCGGTGCTCACCCGCACCCGCACCGTCCTGGTCTGCGGCGACGCCACCGGACGTCCCGTACCGCTGCCCGAGGCGATGCTCGCCGCCGCCGAGAGGTGGCCCGCCGACCCGGCCTGAGGGCCCGCGGCCCCCTTCCCGATCCCTGGACGCAAGCGCGGCCAGCCAACCGGTCCCTGAGGAGCGAGCGTGATGGCCACCATCCCCGGTCCCTGAGGAGCGAGTGTGATGGCCACCATCCGGTCCCTGGGGAGCGAGCGTGATGGCCACCATCCCCGCTCCCTGAGGAGCGAGCGCCAGCGAGCGTCACGAAGGGCGGCTGGCGTTCGCGCCCTTCGTGACGCGGGACGCTTCGCAGGCTCAGCGTTCCGCTCCTCAGGGAACGGGAGCGGAGGAGAGGGGGCTACGCCAGGTCGAGCCAGACGGCGGTGTCGGTGGGCACCTTCCCGTCCGGGAGCGAGCCGGACGCGACCAGCACTCGCGCGGCGCCCGGCAGCGCCACCGGATCGGCGGAGAGGTTCACCAGGCAACCGAAGCCGGGTTCGCGGGTGAAGTACAGCACGTGGCCGACGACGTCGTCACTCCACGCCAGGGTGCCGTCACCGAGGGCCGGATGCGTCGACCGGATCGCCAGCGCGTGCCGGTACAGCGACAGGGTGGAGTCCGGGTCCCCGTCCTGCGCGGCGACGCTGAGGTCGGCCCATTCGGAGGGCTGGGGGAGCCAGGGGGTCGCGTCCGTCCCGAACCCGTAGGGCGGCACGGTGCCGGACCAGGGCATGGGGACGCGGCAGCCGTCCCGGCCGGCGACGCGTCCGCCGGTGCGGAAGAAGCTGGGGTCGTCCCGCACCTCGTCGGGCAGGTCCTCCACCTCGGGCAGGCCGAGTTCCTCGCCCTGGTAGATGTAGGCCGGCCCGGGCAGCGCGAACTCCAGCAGGGCCGCCGCACGCGCCCTGCGCCGGCCGAGCACGGTGTCGGTGGGCAGCGGGAAGAAGTACTCGGCGAACCGGTGCAGCCACTCCTGCGGCGCGCCGGCCAGGGTGAACGGCTTGCCGGTCTCGGGCTTGCCGTAGCGCGTCACGACCCGGGTGCAGTCGTGATTGCCGAGCACCCAGGTGGTCGGTGCGCCGACCGCGGCGTGTGCGATCAGGTTGCGGTCGATCATCGCGCGCAGCGAACCCGCCTCCCACTCGCACCAGAGCATGTCGAAGTTGAAGGTGGTGTGCATCCGGCCCGGCTCGACGAACTGCATCAGGGCGTCCAGGGGCTTCACGTTGGACTCGCAGACGAAGATCCGCTCGCCCAGTCCGCGCTGGGCGTAGTCGTCGGCGATCTCGCGCCAGTGCCGCTGGATGGCGTCCAGTTCGGGCCGGTTCCACCACGGGTGGCCCGGGTAGAAGGTGGCCACGCCGAGACCGGTCGCCGGGTCGACCGGGGTGTCCGGGTAGGTCATGTCCTTCGCGAGCCCGTCCGCCACGTCGACTCGCAGGCCGTCCACCCCCCGGTCGAACCAGAACCGGATCACGTCGTCGAAGAACTCCGTGACCGCGGGGTTCGCCCAGTTCCAGTCCGGCTGCTCGGGCGCGAACATGTGCAGGTACCACTGCTCGGGGCCGTCCGGGCCGGCCACGCGCTCCCAGGCCGACCCGCCGAACAGCGAACCCCAGTTGGTGGGCGGTTCGGCACCGTCGGGACCCCGGCCGTCGGCGAAGTGGAACAACGCCCGTTCGGGCGAACCGGGTCCCGCCGCCAGCGCCGCCTGGAAGGCCGGGTGGGTGTTGGCACTGTGGTTCGGCACGAGGTCGATCAGCACCTTGAGGCCGCGGGCGTGGGCGGCGGCGAGGAACGCGTCCGCGTCGGCGAGGGTGCCGAACATCGGCGAGATGTCGCAGTAGTCGGC
>JAGQUI010000140.1 GCA_020438595.1 Propionibacteriaceae bacterium
TCGCCGAACTCCGCCACTCCCCCGCGTTCAGCTACACCACGTTCGCCTGAGCGGACCGAGTCGGGGACGGTTCCTTACTCGGTCCACCCCACCGCGTGGACCGAGTAAGGAACCGTCCCCCACTCGGTCCAAGGCGCTATCGGAGCGCGGCCTGGGCGGCCTGCACGGACGCGACGAGCTCGTCCCAGGACTTCGCGAACTTGTCCACGCCCTCGGTCTCGAGGACGGCGTTCGCGTCGTCCAGGTCGACGCCGGCAGCGCTCGCCTGGTCGAGGACGGCCTGACCCTCCGCGGCGCGCCCCTCGAGCGGGGCGCCGGGCTCGCCGTGGTCGCCGAACGCCCGCAGCGTCTTCTCCGGCATCGTGTTCACCACGCCGGACGCGACCAGGTCGCTCACGTAGAGGGTGTCGGGGTAGGCCGGGTCCTTGGTGCTGGTGGACGCCCACAGCGGGCGCTGCACGTTGGCGCCCTGCGCCGCCAGCCCGGCGAACCGCGTCGAGCCGAACACCTCGGCGTAGGCGGCGAGGGCGACCTTCGCGTTCGCGATCGCGACCTTTCCGCACAGGTCGGGCCGGCCGACCGCGGTCAGCCGCTTGTCCACCTCCACATCGACCCGGGAGATGAAGAACGACGCCACCGAGTGGATCGTGGCCAGGTCCCGCCCCGCGACGGCGGCCTGCTCGAGACCGGCGAGGTAGGCGTCCATCACCGCGCGGTAACGCTCGACGGAGAAGATCAGGGTCACGTTCACCGAGATGCCGGCCGCGATGCTCGCCGTGATCGCGGGCAGGCCCTCCAGCGTCGCCGGGATCTTGATCAGCACGTTCTCGCGTCCGACCAGCGCGTGCAGTTCGGCGGCCTGCGCGATCGTGGCATCGGTGTCGTGGGCCAGCCCGGGCTCGACCTCGATCGACACCCGGCCGTCGAACCCGCCGGTGGCCGTGTAGGTGTCGCCGAACAGGTCGCACGCGTTGCGCACATCCGTGGCGCACAGGTGCTTGATCGCCTCGGACGTCGGCACGTCGCCGAGCGCGGCCAGCTGCGGGGTGTAGGCGTCCCCCTCGCCCAGCGCCGCGGCGAAGATCGTCGGGTTGGTGGTGACGCCCACCACCGAGTCGTTCTCGATCAGTCCGGCCAGGTTGCCGCTCTCGATCCGCGGCCGGGACAGGTCGTCCAGCCAGATCGAGACGCCGGCGTCGGCAAGGGCCTTCAGTCGGGTGTTCATATCCACTCCTTCGTCCGGTACGCCTCCAGTGTGTGCCGCCACCGAAACCGCACCTGGACCAAGTAAGGAACCGTCCCCGACTTGGTCCGGATCAGTCGCAGCTGCCGACGGACTCCGCGTCCGTGGTGCCGGACGGCTCGTACTCCGCGAACACCGCGACCTTCGGCGCCGACGGCGAGTCCGGGTCGAACGTGTAGCCGAGCCACTCCTTCGCCAGCCGGCGGGCCAGCTCGATGCCGACCACGCGGGCCCCGAAGGTGAGCACCTGGGCGTTGTTGGACAACACCAGGCGTTCCACCGAGAAGGAGTCGTGGGCGACGGACGCCCGGATCCCGGGCACCTTGTTGGCCGCCATCGCGACGCCCATGCCCGTCCCGCAGATCAGCAGCGCGCGGTCGGCGCGGCCCTCGGCCACCTCCCGGGCGCCGGCGACGCCGACGTGGGGGTAGGCGGTGTGCTCGCCCGCGTGGACGCCGACGTCGATCACCGACTCGACCCGCGGGTCCGCGGCCAGATCGGCCTTGATGATCTCCTTGTACTCCAGGCCGGCATCATCACAGCCGACGGCGATCCGGAATCCCATTCGTTCTTCTCCTTCGTAGGGCTGCGCGGCGGGGGAGGGGATCCCGCCGCGCAGCCGGGTGTGGTGGGGTACCGGCGATCAGCCGACCGGGACGAAGTCCTTGAACTGGTCCGCGTTCTCGGTGGTGATCAGCACGCAGTCCAGGGACTGCTTCTCGGTGGCGGCACCGGTCTCGCCGGTCTTCAGGAAGCTGTCGATCTGGGTGATGGCCAGCTTGGTGGCGTCCACGATCGGCTGCAGCACGGTGGCCACCAGCGAGCCGTCCTTGACCGCGCTCACCGCGTCGCCGGAGCCGTCGAAGCCGAGCACCGTCACCTTGTCGAGCTTACCGGCGTCCTTCAGCGCGGAGATCGCGCCGAGGGCCATCTCGTCGTTGCCGGAGATCACCCCGGTGATGTCCGGGTGCGCCTGCAGCATGATCTCCATCTTCTGCTTGCCCTGCGCGCGGTCCCAGTTCGCCGTCTCGGTCTGCACCAGCTCCAGGTCCGGGTACTGGTCGATCACCTGGTGGTAGGCGTCCGAGCGCACGTGGGCGTTGTTGTCGGTGGGCTGGCCGAACAGCTCGACGTACTTGCCCTTGCCGCCCATCTGCTTCACCCAGTACTCGGCGCCGATGGTGGCGCCCTGGGCGTTGTTGGAGACGATCTGGCTCTTGGCGATGCCCTGCTCGGTGATCTCGGCGTTGATCAGGAACACCGGGATGCCGGCGTCGGTCGCCTTCTGCACCGCACCCACCGACTCCTTCGCGCCGGCCGGGTCGAGCAGGATCGCGTCCACCTTCTTGGCGATCGCGCCGTCGATGTACTGCTGCTGCTTGTCAGGGTCGTTCTGGTGGGCGTCGACCGTGGTCTCGTAGCCCAGCTCGGTCGCCTTGGACTGCGCGGCCTCGACCTCCGCCTTCCAGAACGGGTTGGCGATGTCGACGGTGATGATCGCGATCGTGCCGCCACCGGCGCCGCCGGACGCCGCACCGCCGCTCGAGCTCGCGGTCGGGCTGGCGCTGCTGCACGCCGACAGGGCAAGGGCGGTCATCCCAGCGATGATCAGTGCGCCCAGTTTCTTGAACATACGAGTTCCTTTCGTTCACTCGTTGGAGGCCGGGGTGGCCGCTTACTTGGCGGATACCGGGGTCGCCCGGTCCGCGAGGGAGGCCTGGGCCGCGCGCTTCATGGCGGACCGGGCCTGGAGGGACTGCTGCATCTGGTCGAGGGCGACGGCGAGGATGATCACGGCGCCCTTGATGATCTGCTGCCAGAAGACCGACAGCCCGATCAGGACCAGTCCGTCGACCAGGAAGCCGACCAGGAAGGCGCCGATGATGGTGCCGCGCACCGTGCCGCGTCCGCCGGCGAGCGACGCGCCGCCGATCACGACCGCGGCGATCGCGTTCAGTTCGTAGGACTCACCGGCCCGCGGCGTGGCCGCCGGCAGGTCCGCGGTGAGCAGGAGGCCGACCGCCGCCGCGCAGATGCCCGAGATCACGTAGATCCAGGTCTCGGTGCGGAGCACCGGGACGCCGGAGAGCTTCGCGGCGCGGGCGTTGCCGCCCATGGCGTAGAGCCAGCGGCCGAACGGGGTGCGGTTGACCAGGATCGAGAAGGCGATCGCGAACACGATCATCACCCACACCGGCATCGGGATGCCCAGCGGTGCGCCGGCGAGCGCCTCGATGAACCCGGTGTTGCCGAGGTTCGGGTTGCCCTTCAGCTCGTCGGTGATCGGGACGCCGTCGGTGCCGAGCAGCGCGATGCCGCGGGCGACGTTGAGCATGCCGAGGGTGGCGATGAACGGGGCGACCTTCCAGCGGGTGATCACCAGGCCGTTCACCCAGCCGACCAGGGCGCCGACGGCGACGGCGACGATGATGATCACCCAGACCGGGGCGTAGGCGGTGACGCCGATGCCGGGGATGGTCACGCCGCGCAGCATCAGGCCGGCGACCACGCCGGTCAGGCCGACGGTGGAGCCCACCGACAGGTCGATGCCGCCGTTCAGGACGACCAGCAGCATGCCGAGCGCCAGCAGCGCGTTCATCGCCACGTGCCGGGTCATCAGGATCAGGCTCTCCGGCGCGAGGAAGTTGGGGCTCAGCGCGGTGAAGATCGCCATGATCAGCAGCAGGCCGATCAGCGCGCGGCCCTCGACGAGCACGGTGCCCCAGTCGAGCCGGCCGAGCAGCCCGCGGCGGACGGAGGTGGAGGCTTGGGTGGTCACGACGGGTTCCCTTCGGTCTGTGCGGAGTCGTCGACGGCCTCGCCCGAGGCGGCCATGACCTCCTCACGGGTGGCGGTGCGCGGATCGAACTCGCGGACGATGCGGCCCTTCCGCATGACGATGATCCGGTGGGAGGCGGTCAGCGCCTCGCCCACCTCTGAGGTGACGTACAGCACGGCCAGGCCCTGCCTGGCCAGCTCGAACAGCAGCGCGAAGATCTCGCCCTTGGCGCCGACGTCGATGCCGCGGGTGGGCTCGTCGAGCAGGATCACGTCCGGACGGGTCATCAGCACCCGGCCGATCACGACCTTCTGCTGGTTGCCGCCGGACAGCGAGGTGATCGGCGCCTCCGGGCCGTAGGCCTTCACCCGCACCTGCTGGATCTTCTCGGCGACCAGTTCGCGTTCGGTGCCGCGGCCGAGCAGGAAGTTCCTGGAGAAGCGGCCGATGCTGGACAGCGACAGGTTGCGTCCGACGCTGAGGATCTGGACCAGGCCGTCCCGCTGCCGGTCCTCGGGCACCAGGCCGAGCCCGGCGGCGATCCGCTGCCGGACGCCGAGCGGGAGCACGCTGCGTCCGTTCAGCCGGACCTCGCCGGCCGCGAACTGGTCGCGCCCGGACAGGGCCTCCATCAGCTCGGTGCGCCCGGCGCCCATCAGGCCGTAGAGGCAGACGATCTCGCCGGCGCGGACCTGGATGGAGACGCCGTCGACGGACAGTTTGCCGCCGCCGTCCGGGCTGGCGACGACCGCGTTCTCGATGTCGAGCACGACGTCGCCGTAGCTGCGCTCCTGGTCGCGGAAGTCGTAGCCGGCCTCGCGGCCGACCATCTTCGAGACGACCCAGGGCAGGTCGATCTGCCGGGCGTCGGCGGTGGCGACGAGCTCGCCGTCGCGGAACACCACCGCGTAGTCGGAGATCTCGATGGCCTCTTCGAGGTGGTGGGAGATGTAGATGATCGCGACGCCGCGTGCGGTGAGGTCGCGGATCACCCGGAACAGCACGTCGACCTCGCTGGCCGACAGGGCGGACGTCGGCTCGTCCATGATCAGGATGCGGGCGTTCGCCTCCAGCGCCCGGGCGATCTCGACCAGCTGCTGCTGGCCCAGCCGCAGCTTCTCGACGGGGGTGCTGGTGGCGACGTCGAGTTCGAGGCGCTCCAGCAGGGTGCGGGTGACCTCGTCCTCGGCGCGGTAGTCGACGGCGCCGGTGGCGTTGAGCAGCTCGCGCCCGACGAAGATGTTGTCGCGCACGCTGAGGTTCGGGAACAGGCTGAGTTCCTGGTGGATGATCGCGATGCCGCGGGAGAGCGCGTCGGTGGACGACTTCAGGTGCACCGGTTCGCCGTCGAGCACCAGGTGTCCGGCCGTGGGCTGCTCGATGCCGGCGAGGATCTTCATCAGCGTGGACTTGCCGGCGCCGTTCTCGCCGAACAGGACGGTGACCTTGCCGCGGCGGACCTCGAAGTTGACGCCCTTGAGCGCCTGGGTCACGCCGTAGGTCTTGACGATGTCGTTGGCGACCAGCACGACCTCGTCGGCCTCGGTGGTCGGGGCGGGCGTCTCGATGGTGGCCGTGCTCATCCGTGCACCTCGATCTGGACGGGCTGGATCAGGATCTGGCCGTCGGGGCCGCCGGTGGCGTAGGCGCCGTAGACGGTGATCTCGGTGCCCTTCAGCGAGCCGGTGTCGAGCTTCGCCACCACCTCCTGCTGGGCGGTCTCTTTGAACGCGGCGGAGACGCTCTGGTAGGTCGACTGGTCGGTGAAGTCGCCGAAGTGGATGGTGCCGGTGACGTCGCGGATCGGGGTGCCGTTCATCGTCGTGCTGATCGGGACGCGGATCTTCCAGTCCTTGAGGTCGGGGGTGTCGAGCAGGATGAACGACTCGTCGACCGAGGCGACGGTCGCGGTGGCCTTGACCGGGATCGTGTACTTGCCGCTGCCGGAGTCGACGCCGTACTTCTGGCCGGCGGCGTTCGCGTCCTCGGCGAGCGCGGGGACGAGCTCGGTCACGTCCACGGCGTTGGCGGTGACGTAGGCCTGGATCTCGCCGAACTTCTCCGCAGCGAACTCGGTGGCGCTGAACGGCTTGGGAGTGAGCTCGTCCACCTGGGCGGCGGTGAGCCACTTCGTGCTGGCGGCCATCGCGACGAGCAGTGCCACGCCGATCGCCGCCGCGATGATCGCCGGGAGGCGCGAGGAGCGCCCGGCGCGCCGGGCCGGGGCCTCGGTGCTCTTCGTCTCGGTCGTCGACATCTGGCTCTCCCTCTCTGGATGCCCTCGTCAGGAAGCCGTTCGGTTCCGGATCCGGCTGCGCACCCGGTGGCTTCGATCAGGAAGGCTAGACGAGCTGTGAACATTTGTCTAGAACGTTTGTTCAGGACGTTATAGAGTTGTGACCATGCAGGAAGTTGCTGGACGTGTGCTTGAATTCCTCCGCGGGGAGGAGAGACGGTGGCTCGACGAGGCGAGAACGGCGAAGCGGGGGCGTCGATGAGGTTCCCCGCGGACATGCTCTATCGCGGCGCCCGCCTCTACTACGAGGAGGACCGCAACCAGCAGGAGATCAGCGAGTTGCTCGGCATCAGCCGGGCGACGGTGAGCCGGCTGCTGGCCGAGGCCAGGGCCTGTGGCGTGGTGCACATCGAGGTGCGCGATCCGGCCGCCGGGGAACTGGATTCCCTGGCCGCGCAGCTGAAGGAACACCTCGGCCTGCGCCGGGTCGTGGTCACCCCGAACGTGCTCAACGCGCTGCCGGGGGCCGTGCTGGCGCCGGCGGTGTCGAAGCTGCTGGAGGAGGCCCAACTGCACGCGGGCGACGCGCTGCTGGTGAGTTCCGGTGCGACCATGCTGGGGCTCGCCCACGAGCGGCTCGTGCCGTTGCCCGGGGTGCTCG
>JAGQUI010000141.1 GCA_020438595.1 Propionibacteriaceae bacterium
AACAGGTAGGGACGGGCGCGCTGGCGCAGCAGCTGGATCACCTCGGACGCCCCGCTCACGTACCCGCCGGACGCCCCGCCGAGGGCCTTGCCGAGCGTGCCCGTGATGATGTCCACGTCCCCCTCGACGCCGAACAGCTCCGGCGTCCCACGACCGTGCGCACCCACGAAGCCGACCGCGTGCGAATCGTCCACCAGCACCAGTGCCCGGTACTCGTCGGCGAGGTCGCAGATGCCCTCCAACGGCGCGTACGAGCCGTCCATGCTGAACACGCCGTCGGTGACGATGACCTTCCGCCTGGCCCGCCCCGAACACTCCTTGAGCCGGTCCTCCAGTTCGGCGAGGTCGCGGTTGCGGTAGCGCAGCCGGCGCGCCTTGCTCAGCCGGATCCCGTCGATCAGGGACGCATGGTTGAGTTCGTCGGAGATGATCACGTCGTCCTCGCCGAACAGTGCCTCGAACACCCCGCCGTTGGCGTCGAAGCAGCTCGAGAACAGGATCGTGTCCTCGGTGCCGAGGAACTCGCTGAGCCGCCGCTCCAGCCGGGTGTGCAGGGTCTGGGTACCACAGATGAACCGCACGGACGCCATCCCGAAGCCCCAGTCGTCGAGCGCGTCCTTCGCCGCCTCGACCACCGCCGGATGGTCGGCCAGGCCGAGGTAGTTGTTCGCGCAGAAGTTCAGGACGGGGCCGGCCGCGGTCTCGACGTGCGCCGACTGCGGGGTGGTCAGCTGCCGCTCGGTCTTGTACAGCCCGGCGTCGCGGATCTGCGTGAGCGTGGCGGCGAGCTCGGCGCGGACGGCTGCGTCCATGGTTCCTCCTGGTCTGTCCTGCCGCCCACGCTACGCCGTCGCGTCCTGTCAGTGGCGACCGCCACAATGTCCTGATGGCGAACGAGTCGACAGGCCCCGGCACGGACGAGCGTCCGCGCTGGCGCCGTGACGTCGCCCTGTTCCTCAGCGGGCAGATGGTGTCGCTGTTCGGCTCGATGCTCGTCCAGTACGCGGTGATGTGGTACCTCACCCTGACCACCAAGGACGGTGTGGTGCTCGCGCTGTCGACCGTCTTCGGCTTCCTGCCGCAGGCGGTCGTCTCGATCTTCGGCGGGGTGTGGGCCGACCGGCACAACCGCAAGTTCCTGGTCATCGGGGCGGACGCGGCGATCGCCGTCGCCACGCTGGCCCTGGCCGTGCTGATGTTCCAGGGCCACACCGACCTGTGGCTGATCTACGCGGCGCTCGCGGTGCGTTCGGTCGGGGCGGGCATCCAGACACCCGCGGTCGCGGCGCTGATCCCGCAGATCGTGCCCGCCGGCCGGCTGCTGGCCATCAACGGCCTCAACCAGTCCATCCAGGCCGGCATGATGCTGGTCGCACCACCCGTGGCGGCGGTGCTCTACGCCACGCTGCCGCTGGCGGCGATCCTGGGCGTCGACGTCGTCACCGCCGCGGTCGGGATCGGGTTGCTCGCCCTCGTGCCCGTCGGCATGGTCACCCGCGCCGACGCCGAGCCGACGGGCTACTTCTCGGACCTGGCCGCCGGCTTCGGCTACGTGGTCACGCACCCCCTCGTCCGCTGGCTGCTCGGCCTGTACGCCGTGGTTATGGTGCTCGCCGCGGCCCCGTCCTTCCTCACCCCGCTGATGGTGGCCCGCAGTTTCGGCGACGAGGTCTGGAAGCTCACCGTGCTCGAGCTGTCGTTCTCGATCGGCATGATGCTGGCCGGCGCGACCATCGGCTCCTGGGGCAGGCGGTTCAGCCGGATCACCCTGATCCTCGCGGCGTCGATCGCGTTCGGGGCGCTGTCCATCGCGATGGGGCTGGCCACGAACCTGTGGGTGTTCTACGGGTTCATGTTCCTGATCGGGGTTGCGGTGCCCGCGTTCTCCACGCCGTCCATGACGGTGCTGCAGGAGACCGTCGAGCCCGAGCGGCAGGGCCGGGTGTTCGGCTTCTTCGGCATCGTGTCCGCTGTCGCGATGCCCGTGGGCATGGGGGTGTTCGGACCGCTCGCGAACGTCCGGTCGGTCGAGTTCGTTCTGGTCATGGCCGGGTTGGCGACGTTCGGCGTTGCGGCGATCGCGCTGGCGCTGCCGTCCGGACGGCGGGCACTGCGGGCGGCCAGGAGCCACGCCGATCCGCTGGCGCACGGGCACACGGACGAGGCGACCTCCGCCTGATCGTCAGCTCCAGTCGAGGATGACCTTGCCGCACTCGCCGCTGCGCGCGGCCGTGAAGGCGTCCGCCCACTGCTCGGCCCCGAAGCGGTGGGTGATCACCGAGCGGACGGCGTCGGCGAGGGCGGGCGAGGTGGCCAGCATCGAGCTCATCAGGTACCAGGTCTCGAACATCTCGCGTCCGTAGATGCCCTTGATGGTGATCATGTGGGTGATCACCTTTCCCCAGTCGATCGGGTAGGGGTCCTTCGGCAGGCCGAGCATGGCCACCCTGGCGCCGTGGTTCAGGTTGGCGAGCATCTCGTCGACCGCGGACGGGGAGCCGGACATCTCCAGTCCGATGTCGAAGCCCTCGAGCATGGCCAGCTGCTGCTGGGCGTCGGCGATCCGGGTGCGGCCGACGTTCACGCAGAGGTCGGCACCGGCAGCCTTCGCCAGGTCGAGCCGGTAGTCGCTGATGTCGGTGACGACGACGTGCTTGGCACCGGCGTGCCTGACGATGGCGGCGGCCATCACGCCGATCGGGCCGGCACCGGTGACCAGGACGTCCTCGCCGACAACGGGCCACTGCAAGGCGGTGTGGGTGGCGTTGCCGAGCGGGTCGAAGATCGCCCCTAGCTCGGGGTCGATCGCATCCGGCTGCAGCCAGATGTTGGCGGCGGGCAGCACCACGTGGTCGGCGAACGCGCCGTTGGTGTTCACGCCGAGCCCCACGGTGTGGATGCACTGGTGACGGCGGCCGGCCCGGCAGTTGCGGCAGCGTCCGCACACGATGTGGCCCTCGCCGGACGCGCGGTCACCCGGCTGGATTCCCGTGACCTCGGACCCTACCTCGACCACTTCGCCGTAGAACTCGTGCCCGATGGTCAGCGGCGCCACCACGGTGCTGGCGGCCCAGTCGTCCCAGGACTCCAGGTGCAGGTCGGTGCCGCACAACCCGGCCCTCAGCACCCGGATCTTCACCTGGTCGGGGCCGCAATCCGGCTCCGGCACCTCGATCAACTCCAGCCCCGGCCCGGGAGCCGTCTTCACCAACGCGCGCACGCCGCCACGCTAGCCGACCCCGCCCGGGGACGGTTCCGTTTCGGTTCGCGGGGACGGTTCCGTTTCGGTTCACGGGGACGGTTCCGTTTCGGTTCACGGGGACGGTTCCGTCCCGCTCACGGTCATTCACTCATCCACAGCTCGGGGCGCCACCGAGCAGTTGTCCACAGGTCAGCGCAGGACCTGAGCAGAATCCGTCCGCGATGCCGAAGATCTTCGTGTCACTACCAATGCCAAGGAGTACCGAATGCCACGACGTGCCAGAAAACTTGCCGAATCAGGGATCTACCACGTGATGCTGCGGGGCGTGAACCGCGACGCGATCTTCCTCGAAGAGGAGGACGGAGCGAGATTCCTCCACGCGCTTGCCCGAACGAAGGAGCTCTCCGGCTGCCAGGTGCTCGCCTACTGCTTGATGCCCAATCACGTCCACCTGGTGCTTCGCACGGGCGAGGAGCCGATCAGCACCGTGATGAAGCGGCTGGGCGTCCGCTACGCCGGCTGGTTCAACCGCAAGTACGGACGGGTGGGGCACGTCTTCCAGGACCGGTTCAGGAGCGAGCCCGTGGAGGACGACGCCTACCTCGTCTCGCTGATCAGGTACGTCTGGGAGAACCCTGTCGAAGCCGGCCTCGCGCGTCGCCCCGAGGAGTACCGCTGGAGCAGTCGCCGTCTCCTCGGACGCTCCTCGCTCGTGGACGATGTGGAGCTCCGACGGCTCATGCCCCCTGGGGCGCTCAGCCACCTCACCTCTGTTCCGGTGCCCTCGCTGCTCGACGAGGCGCCGGCTGCGCCGGGACGCCCGTCGGGTCATAGCGAGGATGAGGTCACGGTGCTTCTCGAGTACGCCAGTGGTGCCAGCAGCGCGGAGGAGTTCCGGAATCTCAGCCGATCGGCTCAAGTGCGGGCAATTCGCGAGCTGAGGACGCGATCCGTCTCGTACGCCCAGATCGCCGTAGCCACCGGGCTGAGCGTCTCCCGCGTCCGCAGAGCGCAGATCTCGGGCGACTGGGCGGTCCCCGGGGTGGCCTGAGCGACCGCGGTCGGGCGAACCGGAGGGCGGATCCGACTGGAGAGGAACCGTCCCCGCGAACCAGAACAGAACCGTCCCCGCGAACCAGAACAGAACCGTCCCCGCGAACCAAAACGGAACCGTCCCCGCGAACCAGAACAGAACCGTCCCCGCAAACCGGCCGGAACGCCGAACCGGCCGGAACGCGAACGTCCCGGCCGGTTGGGTGAGATGTGACCGCTCAGCCCCAGTTGTAGTTGCCGGCGTTGGGGTCTGCGGAGTTGTCGACGACGACGGTCTTCATGATCTTGTCCGCGAGCGTCTGGCGCTTGGAGTCCCACAGCGGGAACAGCCAGCCGATGTAGCAGATGATCGAGTCGACGATGTGCGCAAGCTGGCGGAGAATGCCGTTCGCCACGCCGATCGTCTGACCGGTCTGCTCGCTGATCAGCTTGGTCTTCGCGATGCTGCGACCGAAGGTGATCCCGGTGCTCCCGCTCTTGTAGCCCAGATACGCCCACCAGGCGATCCCGAGGATCGCGTTGACTGCCGAACCCAGGCTGCTCGAGACGTTCGAGACCAGGCTGCCGATGATGCCGATCACGATCATCGGCGCCACGTAGTCGACCAGGCCGCCGAGTGCGCGCTTGGGCCAGTCGACCAGCGCACCCCCCGCCGGGGGCATGGTTGCCGGGTAGCCGCCACCGTACGCGGCGTTGGGATCGGTGTAGCCGGGCTGCTGGCCGTAGCCGGCCGCCGGCGGCGGGTATGCCCCGGGGGCCGGCGGCTCAGCGAAACCTCCGCTGGGCGGCGGGGGCGGCGGGTAGCTTCCCGCAGCGGGCGCGGAGTAGCCACCGGCGGGCGGCGGCGCGGCCGGCGGCTCGTAACCACCTGCGGGGGGCGGGGTGTACGCCGGGGGCGCGGGCGGCTCATAGCCACCCGTGGACGGCGGGGTGTATGCCGGAGGCTCAGGAGCGGGCGGCGGGGTGTACGCGGGCGGAGTGGCGGGCTCAGAAGTGGTGGGGGGCTCGTAGCCAGGAACGGCCTCGTTCGGGTCCGGCGTGGTCGGATTCTGGTCGGACATGCTCTCTCCCTAGATGGATTGATGCGACTGATCCTAGGGCCGAGAAGCGCCTTCGGGGTATGGAGGGATAATGACGGCGTGCCGAACTCGTCGCATTCCGCCGCCTCGACCGCCCTGATCCGGGTGCGTTCCGCTGCGGTGTTCGGCGCGATCGGGCTTTCCGCCAGTGGCATTTATGCGTTCAGCGGGTACGGAATTCCTTGCCCCTGGCGCTCCCTCACCCACACGCTCTGCCCGTTCTGCGGCGCCACCACTCTCGGCGCGAATCTGCTCCACGGCGACATCGGCGCGGCGTGGGCGTCCAACCAGTTCGTGTTCCTGCTCCTGGTCGGCGTGGCGCTCGCCGGCGTCCTCTCGATCGTGGAGCTGCTCGGTGGCCCCGCGCTCCGCCCGTCCGGACGCCTGGCCGACCAGCGCCTCTGGTACGCCGCGCTCGGCGGTGCGGCGCTGGCGTTCGCCGTGGTGCGGAACCTCGTCCCGCTCGGCTAACCGCGCCGACCCCGGCCGGGCAACAAAAAGTGGGCGCCCGGACCGAAGTCCGAACGCCCACCCGCGAACCGGCTCAATTGGGGAGCCGAGCTCAGTTCGCTCCTCGACCACAGCTGGCAGGAGACGGGCCGCCACCCGCCGCCACCAACACGGGGCCGAGAGTCCCTCCGGATGCCTGTGGTTCATTATCCGGGACGGTCAAGACGGCCTCGGCGCGGCTATTCCGCACCCGGGCAGCACAACCCATCGTCCTTCTCCCCTCGGACGCAGCCCCGCCGCACGTCCCTACCCCGCCAAGCATCAAGAAAACCTCTCAGACCCCCCGCGACCCGGCCACCCAGCAGCTAACCTGAGTCAAGGTTCGTGCAGGTTGGTTTGACCTGGATCAATCGGATACAACACGCACTGAATTACTGAATTGAGCACGCGGCACCCCCGGCGGACGAGGAGGACACCCCATGATCGTCGACGGAGCAGCTACCGGCCATGCGATGCGCAGCCTCCGGCTCCTGCTCGAGGCCTACGCCGGGTGCGAGTTGCCGCAGTGGGATCTGTTCGCGAGCAACGTTCGGGTGCTGCGGGTCGAGCCGGGCGCGGTGCTGTTCAGTGTCGGCGAGCACCACCCGTACATCTATTTCGTGCAGCGTGGCCTGTTCAAGGCGCAGATGCTCAGTGAGGGCGATCGGCTCACCACCGTCTTCTTCCCCGAGGAGGGCGACGTGCTCGCGTCGATGTCGGCGCTGGGGATCGACGGGGTGCGGCGGGTGGCCTCCCGCGGCCTGCATCCGCGCTCGGAAACCCTGCGGGCGGCGGTCGAGGCCGAGACCGTGCACACCGTCACGGCCATCGAGCCCAGCCTGCTGCTGCGGGTGAACTACCGGGTGATCGACCACCTCTCCACCCAGCACCTGCAGTGGGCGCGGCTGATCACGACGATCGCGCTGATGCACGCCACCACGCTCCAGTCGGACGCCGGGTGGCTGCGCGCCACACCCGAACAGCGCTATCGGTCGTTGCTGCGCGAGCATCCCGGCCTCGTCCAGCGGGTCACCCAACGCGACCTGGCGAGCTTCCTCAACATCACCGACGTCGCCCTGAGCCGGATCGCCAA
>JAGQUI010000142.1 GCA_020438595.1 Propionibacteriaceae bacterium
CCCGGTCTCGCTGCAGCCGCAGTACAACCTGCTCACCCGCCAGATCGAGCTCGAGGTCGTGCCCGCGGCCACCGAGTACGGGCTGGGCATGATGCCGTGGAGCCCGCTCGCGGGCGGCTGGCTGAGCGGCAAGTACCGCCGCGACGAGGTGCCGTCCGGCGCGACCCGGCTCGGCGAGAACCCGCACCGCGGCATGGAGGACTACGACCGGCGCAACACCGAGGCGACGTGGTCGGTGCTCGACGTGGCCGCGCAGGTGGCCGACGAGACCGGCCTGACCATGGCGCAGGTCGCCCTCGCCTGGCTGGCCGACCGTCCGCAGGTGACGGCCCCGATCCTGGGCAACCGGACGATCGAGCAGCTGTCCGCGTCCCTGGTGGTCGGCGACCTGCACCTCGACCCGGAGCACACCGCACGGCTCGACGCGGTCAGCGCCCCGGTGCTGCCGGACTACCCCTACGGCGAGCTGGGCATCCAGCAGCGCCACCGGAAGCTCACCGGCGGCCGCTGAGCCGCCCTGGGTGGACCGAGTTCGGAACCGTCCCCTACTTGGTCCGCGGACCGAGTAGGGGACGGTTCCTTACTCGGTCCACCCCTTCAGGAGATCGCAGCGCGCCACGCGAACGGGCCGAGGTGGCGGACCCGCTCGGTCGCCACGGCGACGGCCCGGCGCAGGGCGTCGGGACGGTCCAGCCCGGACCCGAGCGCGTGGCAGTACGCGCCGTGCAGCGCGTCCCCGGCGCCGACCGTGTCCACGGCGGCCACCGGCCCGGGCGTGACCGTGCCGGACGACTCGCGCGTCCACCACTCCAGCGGCGCGTCGCCGTGGGAGACCGCGACCAGCGCGGGGCCGAGGCCGAGGAGGTCGCGCGGGGCCAGCGACGGGTGCACGTAGTCGGCCGAGCAGATCACGTCGGTGACGCTGCTGAGCAGCTCGTCGAACACCGGCTTGTGCGAGCCGGCGTCCACGATGACCGGGACGGGCGGTGCGAGCCCGACCGCCGCCCGCGCCAGCGCCGGGTGGTGGCCGTCGAGGAGCACCACGTCCACGCCGGCGACGTCAGGCGCCACGACCTCGCCGAACACCGGAGCGTGCCCCGAGCCGCTGACCACCGCCCGCTCGCCGGAGCCGGCATCGAGCAGCACCACCGACGCCGCCAGTTCGAAGCCGTCCGGCGCCGCGTCCCGCACCTCGACCCCCGCCGCCGCCAGGTCCGCGGCGACGAGCCGCGCCGCGGGCGAGTCGCCCAGCGCCGTCCAGAGCCGGGCCCGCCCGCCCAGCGCGGCGAACGTGATCGCGGCCACCGCCGCCGGGCCCCCGGCGGCCAGCCAGGTCTGCGCCGCCGTGGTCTTCTCGTTGCGGGCCGGCGGACGCTCCACCAGCTGTACCACGTCGAGCGTGGCCAGCCCCACGAACAACCCGGACGGGCTCACGCCTGGCACGTGATCCCGCCCCGCTGCAGGTCCACCACGCACAACGGGACGCCTCCGGGCGGCTCCAGCACGATCGCGGCCTCCCGCGCGGCCCTGATCACCGCCCCGGCGTCGACCAGACGGTCGACCTCCGCGATCCGGTCGTCGGTGACGATGTGCAGGTGGCCGAGCGGGTGGGAGGCGAACATGCTCGGCTGCAGCCGCAGGTCGACGGCGAACTCCCCCGCCCCACGGACGACCAGCGGGTCGCCGGCGTCGGGCTGGACCCACTCCCCGCCCAGCAGGTCCCGCCAGAACCGCACCTCGCGGTCATAGCCGGCCCGCGGGATATCCAGGCAGACCTGCCCGACCCGGCTGTGGTGGCCGTCGGGCCACTGCATCAACCCGGGGACGACCGAGGACGGGTGCCCGACGAGGCAGAACACCACCCCCGCGGGCGAGCGCATCACGAAGTAGCCGTGCGGGGACGCGTCCACCAGCTCCGCACCGAGCGAGGCGGCCGCCTCGGCGGCGGCCCAGGGCTCGGCGACGTGCACGTCGAGGTGCAACCGGGTGAGCCCCTCGCCGAGCCGCTGCACCCGCAGGTAGTCGTCGCCCTCGGCCGGCACCAGGGTGGCGAACTCGTCCGCCCCGCCGCGGCGGTCGGACAGCAGGTAGCCGGTGGCGGAGTGCCAGAAGGCCGCGCCCGCGTCGAACTCCGACGGGGCGAAGTCCAGGAACACCGAGAGCCAGTACGGCCGGGCCACGCCGGTCAACCCCGCAGCCACGGTCAGGACGAGGCGAGCGCGCGGCTGCGGTCCCTGGCCGCCTCCATGGCGGTCATGAACGCGGCCTTCACCCGGTGGTCCTCCAGTTCGCGCAGCGCGGCGGCCGTCGTGCCGCCGGGCGAGGTGACCCGCTCGCGCAGCACGGTCGGGTGCTCACCGGAGTCGGCCAGCAGCTTCGCCGAGCCGTACATGGTCTGCACGACCAGCGTGGTGGACACGTCCCGCGGCAGCCCGAGCATCACGCCCGCGTCGATCATGGCCTCGACCACGAAGAACAGGTAGGCCGGTCCGGAACCGGAGATCGCGGTGACCGCGTCCTGGTACTTCTCCGGGACGGTGACCACCTTGCCCACCGCGGACAGCAGTTCGGTGACGTGCTCGAGGTGTTCGGGGGTCGCCGCGGCGCCCGCGGAGATCGCGGCCATGCCCTCGTCCACCTGGGCCGGGGTGTTCGGCATCACCCGGACGACCGCGGTGCCGTCCGGCATGGCCGCCTCGATCCGGTGCGTGGACAGGCCCGCGCACAGCGAGACGACCAGGGTGCCGGGACGGATCGCCGCGCCGACCGCGGGCAGCACCTCGCTGGCGTCCTGCGGCTTCACCACGATCACGACGGTGTCCGCCTCCGCGGCGGCGTCCGCGGTCGTGGCGGTGTGGATGCCGTGCCGGCCCTCCAGCTCGACCAGCCGCGGCGCGTGCCGGTCGGCGGCGGTGATCGCTTCCGCGGACCAGCCGGCCCGGAGCAGGCCGGCGATCAGGGTCTCCCCCATCACGCCCGCGCCGATCACGGCGAGCCTGGTCATCGCGCGGCCACCAGTTCGGCGATCTGGACGGCGTTCAGCGCGGCACCCTTGCGCAGGTTGTCGCCGGTCACGAACAGCACCAGGCCCCGTCCGCCCGGCACCGACTGGTCGCTGCGGATCCGGCCGACGTAGCAGGGATCCGTCCCGGCGGCCTGCCGCGGGTTGGGCACGTCGGCGAGCACCACGCCGGGGGCGGTGGCGAGCAGCCCGGTGGCCCGGGTGACGCTGATCTCCTCGGCGAACTCGGCGTGGATGCTGAGGCTGTGCCCGCTGAACACCGGCACCCGGACGCACGTGCCCGCGACCAGCAGGTCGGGCAGGTGCAGGATCTTGCGGGACTCGTTGCGGAGTTTTTGCTCCTCGTCGGTCTCGAGGCTGCCGTCGTCGACGATCGAGCCGGCCAGCGGCACCACGTTGAACGCGATCGGCTCCACGTACGGGGCCGGGTCGCCGCCGGGCACGGCGCTCCCGTCCAGCGCGAGCTGGGCCGGGTCGCTCACCGCGGCGACCTGGTTCGCCAGCGCCTGGACGCCCTTGATGCCCGAGCCGGACACGGCCTGGTAGGTCGCCACCACGAGGCGCTGCAGGCCGGCCGCGTCGTGCAGCGGTTTGAGCACCGGCATCGCGGCCATCGTGGTGCAGTTCGGGTTGGCGATGATGCCCTTCGGTGGGTTGAGCGCGTCCTCGGGATTCACCTCGGAGACCACGAGCGGGACGTCGGGGTCCTTGCGCCACGCGGAGGAGTTGTCCACCACGACCGCGCCCGCCGCCGCCACCTTCGGCGCGAACTCGCGCGACATCGTCGCCCCCGCCGAGAACAGCGCCAGGTCGAGACCGGCGAAGTCGGCGGTGGCGGTGTCCTCCACGATCACCTCGCCGCCGGCCCAGGCCAGCGCCTGGCCGGCCGAGCGGGCGGAGGAGAAGAACCGGATCTCGTCGACGGGGAAGTTCCGCTCGGCGAGCAACGTCCGCATCACGCCGCCGACCTGACCGGTCGCCCCAAACACACCAACACGCATGGGCGCAAGCCTAGACCGTCCGTCCACCGGCGCCGACCGGGGTCGCGCCGGGTGCCCGTCCCGCGCAGACGCTCCCGAAACTCGTTGTTGCTCCCGAAATTTCGGGAGCGTTCTCGAGTTTCGGGAGCGTCTGTCGGAAATCAGGGGTGACCGCGGGACGATCCGGGGGCGGTCAGCCGCCGCGCAGCCACGGCAGGTACGGCGCGACCAGGGTGTACCCGACGAACGACACGATGTCCAGCAGGAGGTGGGCCACCACCAGGGGGCCCACCCGTTTCACCTTCAGGTAGACCAGCCCGAACACCAGCCCCATCACGATGTTCCCGATGAAGCCGCCGAAGCCCTGGTAGAGGTGATAGCTGCCGCGCAGGACGGCGGAGGAGACCAGCACCACCCACACCGGCCAGTTCAGCTGCCGTCCGCGGGTGAACCAGAAGCCGATCATCACGACCTCTTCGAGGATGGCGTTCATCGCCGCGAGCCCGAGCAGCACCGGCACCGTCCACCAGTTCTCGGCGAGGTTCGCCGGCGACACGTTGGTGTTGAACCCGAACGCGCGGGCGGCGAGGTAGAACCCGAGCCCGGGAATGCCGATCCCCGCGGCGAGCGCGAAGCCCCAGCCGATGTCGAAGCCGGGGCGACGCAGGTCGAACCCGATGCCGCGGCGGTCTCCGGTGCGCTGCAGCAGGTAGAGCGCGAGCAGCGCCGGCACCAGCGGGAACACGATGCCGGCCAGCTGGTAGGACAGGTCGAGCCAGGGCCGGTCCGGCACCACCGAATTGTTGATCGTGGTGGTCTGCTGGTTCAGCGGCACGTTCCGGGTCAGCTTCTCGACGATCGAGAGGATCGAGTACACCGCCGACTGGCCCAGCGACACCCCGAGCACCAGCCACAGCTCGATGCCGGGGCGGGCCCTGTTGGGGTCGGGCAGCGTCGCGGACAGGGCTCCGGCGGGCACGTCCGGCTCCGCCGAGGTGGCGTCGGTCATCGGGCGGTGTTCTCCACCGGCGCGGCCAGGTGCAGCCGGGTGAACGCCAGGCTGGCGGCGAGCGCCTCCTCCCGCTCGGCGCGGGTCATGCCGCGGGTCTTCACCTCCAGCGACACGTGGCCGGTGTAGCGCATCGCGACGAGCTCGGCCAGCACACCGGCGGCGTCCTGGTCGCCCTGCCCGGGCAGCAGGTGCTCGTCGGTGGCACCGTTCGTGCCGTCGGTGAGGTGGACGTGGGCCAGTCGTTCGCCCCAGTCGCGGACGAGTTGGACCGAGGACTGCCGCGCGGTGGCGGCGTGGGACAGGTCCAGGGTGAGGTGGGCGACGTCGAGGGCGGCACAGTCCCAGCTCGGCGCGTACGCCCTCACCTCGCCCCCGCCCGGGCCGCGCCAGGGGTACATGTTCTCCACGGCGAAGGTCAGACCCGTGGTCTCCTCCAGCCGCCGCAGCCCCTCGGTGAACTCCGACGCGTAGCTGCGCTGCCACCGGAACGGCGGGTGCACCACCACCACGTCCGCCCCGAGCTGGTGGGCGGCCATCGCGGCACGGTCGAGCTTCTCCCACGGGTCCGGGCCCCAGACGCGCTGGGTGAGCAGCAGCGTCGGCGCGTGCACCGCGCACACGGGCACCTCGTGATACTCGCTGAGCCGCTCCACGGCGTCCACGTCGGCGGACGCGGGGTCGACGCCGACCATGATCTCGATGCCGTCGTAGCCCAGGTCCCTGACCAGGCTGAAGCCGGCGGCGGTGGACTCCGGATAGACCGAGGAGGTCGAGAGCACCACCCGGGGAGCGTCGCCTGCTGCTGGGTGCACCCTCCCATCGTAGGCGCCGGGCCGTAGCGGCAGCAGCCCCCCTTCCGCAGGCGGGCGGCACCGCTCGATTCGCGTCTGTAACACCAGATCGCCACAATGGGGGTCATGCATGTCGATCATCTGACGTTCGCGGTGGGATCGGCCGGGCTCAAGGCAGAGTCGGACCGGCTCGGCGCCCTGCTCGGCGAGCGGTTCCGCGACGGCGGCTTCCACCCCCGGTTCGGCACCCGCAACCACATCCTGCCGCTGGCGGAGGGACGCTACCTCGAGGTGGTCGAGGTGCTGGAGCACCCGGCCGCGGAGAAGGCGCCGTTCGGGCAGGCGGTGCGCGCGCGTTCGGAGATGGGTGGCGGCTGGCTCGGCTGGGTGGTCTCCGTGGACGACCTCGAGCCCTACGAGCGGCGCCTCGAGCGTGAGGCCGTGCAGGGTTCCCGGCACTTCCCGGACGGACGCCTGCTCGAGTGGCAGCAGATCGGGGTCAGGGGCCTGATCTCGGACCCGCAGCTGCCGTACTTCATCAAGTGGGAGTCCGAGCCGTCGGTGCTGCCGAGCGCGCTCGACGGTGAGATCCGGCTCGACCGGATCGAGATCGCCGGCACCCGGGCCCGCGTCGAGGACTGGCTCGGCCAGGAGATCGGCGACGACCTGGACGGGGTGCGGGTCAAGTTCAGTTCCGAGTACGGCCAGCCGGGCATCCTCTCGGCGACGTTCCTCACCCCGAACGGCAAGGTCAAGATCTGAGCCCCGCCACCGGTCCCTGAGGAGCAGCCGAGGCACGAGGCTGCCTCACGAAGGGCCGCCGAACCCAAGTGTCAGAGGCAGCCCCTACGTTGCTGCCATGGCCAAGGCACCCACGAATCCGTACCGCTGCTCCGAGTGTGGCTGGACGACGTCCCGCTGGGTCGGCCGTTGCGGCGAGTGCCAGGCGTGGGGCAGCGTCGCGCAGGGAGCGGCACCCGCTCGTCGGGTGAGTTCCGCCGCTCCGATCGAGCCCGCGCTGCCGATCAGCCGGGTCCCCATCGATGCGGCCCGCGCGATTCCCACCCGGATCGGTGAGCTCGACCGGGTG
>JAGQUI010000143.1 GCA_020438595.1 Propionibacteriaceae bacterium
CTGACCAACGACGTGATCAAGGTGCGGCGAGCCGTCACCTTCACCCCAAACGCCACCACGGTCGGGCCGCCGAAGACCGACGCCGGCATCCGCGACGTCGCCGTGCCACCCCACCTGCACCGGGTGCTGCGCGACCACCTCAAGGACCACACCAAGCCCGGACGCGACAGCCTCCTCTTCCCCGCCGACTCGGGCGGCCACCTCCATGAGTCCGTGGTCTACCGGCACTGGAACAAGGCCCGGAAGGCGGCCGGACGCCCCGACCTGCGCTTCCACGACCTCCGCCACACCGGGGCGACCCTCGCCGCCCAGGCCGGCGCCACGACGGCCGAGCTGCAAGCCCGCCTCGGCCACACGACGGCGGACGCCGCGATGATCTATCAGCACGCCGCCAAGGGCCGCGATCGGCAGCTCGCCAAGCAACTGTCCAAGCTCGTGGGCGGGTAGCGCAGAACGTCACTCTCATGCCGAATGCAGGACGTTTGCCCTGGCGCGCGTCATCGCTCTCCTCAACGGGCCGATGTGCGGTAGGTCTGTGCCTGTTCTCAGCGGTGCCTCGCGCTGGCATGCGAGTGTCAATGGCCACTGGTTTCTGCCCGGAGACGGTCATGAAACCTGCCCAGTGACGGCCACGAGAATTGCCCGGTGGTGGCCATGGGATCTGCCCAGGGGTGTTGGCCACCGACGGCTTGGTGGTTCAGTTCAAGGGGTTCACCCCCTTGCCGGCGAGGGCTTGGGTGAGGCGGACGCTGTCGCCGCTGGTCTGACAGACGTGGGCGTGGTGCAGGAGCCGGTCGACGGTGGCGGTGGCCAACGTTTTGGGCATGAGTTCGTCGAACCCGGCGGGGTGCAGGTTGCTGCTGACGGCGATGGAGCGTTTCTCGTAGGCGGCGTCGACGAGCCGGTACAGTCCTTCGGCGGCGTCGGCGGGCACGCCCAACAGGCCAATATCGTCGACGACGATCAGATCGGCGCGCAGGATCCGGGCGATGGCTTTGCTGACGGTGTCGTCGGCCCGGTGCCGGCGGAGGAGGACGCCCAGGTTCTCGAGGGTGAACCAGGCGACGTGGAGGCCGGCTTCGACGGCTTGTTGGCCGAGGGCTTCGAGCAGGAACGTCTTCCCGGTCCCGGAGGGCCCGCACACGACCAGGTTCTCCCGTCTCCCGATCCATTCCAGGGTGCGCAGGGCTTGTTGGGTGGGGGCCGGGATGGAGGACAGTTCGGGTTGCCAGGCGTGGAACGTCTTCCCGGTGGGGAACCCGGCCGCCGCACGCCGGGTGGCGAGGGCGGAGCGGGCCCGGCCAGCGGCTTCCTCAGCGAACAGCACTTTCAGGACTTCGGCGGGGTCCCAGCGTTGGGCTTTGGCGGTCGCGATCACGTCCGGTGCGAGCCGTCGGATATGGGGCAGGCGGAGCCGGCGGAGCAGCTCGTCGAGCTCGGCCGGCAGCGGCGGCGCTGTGGGAACCCCGGCGACGGGCACGCTGGTTCGGGTGGTCACTGGTCCACCTCCGAGGTTCCGTACCGGGCCCAGGCGTGGGTTCCCTGGGTCAGTGAGCGGTCTTCGCTGGCTCGGTGCTCACCGTCGCGGGAAGCCTGTTGGCGGTGGTGGTCCAGGATCGAGGCGAGGTCGGCCTCGGCGAACCGGCCGTGGACCGCGGCGTGGCCGAGGGCCCAGTCGACCTCGCCGGCGGTGAACAGGCGGGCGAGTTGGACCGCGGCAGCCATCTTGACCCGCATCTTGGTGGTGCCTGCAGCGGCGGCCTCCAGCAGCCACAACCGGGCCCCTTCACCCAACGCGAGGAACTCCTTCTCGGCGGTCGTCTTGGCCCGAGGTGTGCGTTCCAGCGCCCCGGCGGGCTGGGCCGGGAAGTGGGCGTCGTCGAGCCTCGGGGTGCCCGGCGTGGCTCGCAGGTGGCGGGCCACCTCCGTGGGCCCGTCCGGGCCGACGTGGGTGATCACAACCTGCTCATCGGCGCCTTGGCCATGGACCCGGACCCATACGGTGGCGCCCATCAGGGTGTGTGGCACCGAGTACTGGCCGTACTCGAAGGCCACCATCGGAGTGTTGACCGGCACGACCCTGGTGGTGCCGAACGCGACCGTGAACGCCTCGGCGGCGACCGGGTGCAACCGGGGCTGTTCCTCGGCCAACATCTCCACCGGAGGTCGCCTCGTGACCCGATGCTGTCGGTTGTTGACCAGGTCACAGAACTCCTGACAGGCCTGCTCGAGGTCGGCGAACGAGTGGTACTCCTCGCGCAGGTTCGTGTCCTTGGGGACCAGGTCGGCCTTGGCGATCTTCACACTCGACTCGGTGCCACCCTTGGAGGCCGGGTCGGCCGGCACGCAGGTGTGGACCACCACTGAGTAATGCCGGGCGAACTCGGCCAGCTGCGCGTTCCGCACCGGGATTCCCGCAATGTGCTCGCTGGTGACGGTCTTCTCGTTGTCGGTCAACACATACGTCGGTACCCCACCCAGGCGGCGGAACGTCACATCCAGCGCCGCGAACACCGAGGGCATCGTCTTGTCCCGGATCGGCAACACGACCCGGAACCTCGACCACGCCAACCAGGCCACGAACAGCGTGACCTTGACCCCGTCGATCACCGGGCCGTCGCCGTAGTCGTATTGCAGCCACATCCCCGGCTCGGTGATCCACGGCCGGTGCACCCGGCGATGCCCAGCGGTCCAGGCGGCCTTCAGCTCGGCGACCGCCCGGCGGGTGGTGCGTTCCGAACCGGTATATCCCAGCCACACCAGCTTCGCGTGAACCCGGTCCGCGCGGACCTTGCCATGCGAGCGGTCGACCCACTCCTCCACCTTGGCCAGGAACGGGTCGATCAGCTGGGAACGGACCACCGGCACCCCCGGCGGCCCGGCCTTCTCCCGGGCCGCCACATAGCGGGCCACGGTGTGATGGGAACAACCAGCCAACTCGGCGGCGTCCCGAAACGACCCTGTCAGGTCGTAAGCATCCAGAATGTTCATGATCTCCTCGGCAGACTTCAAGACGTCCCTTCCTCGGGTGGTCGACAGGCGCATCAGCACCGCCAATCGCACCCGAGGGAGGGGCCCACACCACGCAAGGCGCGGCCGGGCACAGGTCACATCCGGGCAGATCCCATGACCGCCACCGGGCAAAACTCATGACCGCCAGCGGGCACTTTCGTGGCCGTCACTGGGCAGTTTCTCGTGACCGCCGCCTGCATCTCGCCCGCCAAGGTGCCGCCGCCAACGCTCGATGATGGCCGATCTGCGGATGGTCGACCTTGCCGTGACCAGGGCCTGTGGACGACGCTCGAAAACTGGACGGTTCTGCCGCCTGAAAAGTGAACGGTTGTGGGCAGCTTAGCCCTGGGTTTCGTTGGTGGTGGTGCGGATGCTGGGGAGGGTGTCGATGCCTCGGTTCCGGAGTCGGTAGCTGGCTCCTTTGAGGGTGAGGACGTCGGCGTGGTGGACGATGCGGTCGATCATGGCTGCTGCGACGACCTGGTCTCCGAACACGCCGCCCCAGCCGGAGAACGGCAGGTTGCTGGTGAGCACCAAGCTGGCGTGCTCGTAGCGGGACGACACGAGCTGGAAGAAGAGGTTGGCTGCGTCTTGTTCGAAGGGCAGATAGCCGACCTCGTCGATGATGATCAGCCCGTAGCGGCGCAACTTGGCCAGTTCGGCTGCGAGCTTCCCGGCGCTGTGGGCGTCGGAGAGACGGGTGACCCAGTCGGTGGCGGTGGCGAACAGGACCCGGTGTCCGTGGCGGCACGCTTGCACGCCGAGCGCGATCGCCAGGTGGGTCTTGCCGGTGCCGGGCGGTCCGAGGAGCACGACGTTGCGGGCTTCGGTGAGGAACCCGCCGGAGGCCAGGGAGGCGACTTGGTTGCGGATGGCTGGTTGGGCGTCGAAATCGAAGTCTTCGAGGGTCTTTCGGGCTCCGAACCCGGCCGAGCGGATCCGCATCTCGGCACCGGAGGCGTTGCGGGCCGACACCTCGCGTTCCAGGACCGCGGCCAGATAGTCCTCGAAGGTCCAGCCGGCATCGCGGGCTTGGTCGGCGAGCCGGCCGGCCACATCCAGGATCCGGGGTGCCTTGAGCGCACCGGACAGGTAGGTGAGCTGCTTGGTGGTCTCGGTGCTCTTCGTGGTGGCCATCAGGACACCTCCCGACCCTCGAGGCCGAACGCGCGATCGTAGTCGGCCAGGTCCCTCACCAGGCCGTCGGCGCCGGCCCGGGTCCTGGGCTGTTGGAACTCCTGCCGCAGCCGGGCAGCGGTGGCGACATGGGCGGTGTCGGTGATCGTCAGGCCGCGCGCCCACACCCGGGGATGCTCGGCGACCAGCCGGCCGTCCAGGCGAACCTGGACCTTCTCGAGGTCGGCGTGGGCGTCGACCATCCGGCCGATCCAGGTCGGGTCGACGGAGTAATCGTTGCGGGCAATGCTGACGTAGTAGTCCCGGCCCAGCCGCACCTGCTTACGCCACCCGACCAGCGGAGGCACCGGTGGCAGCGCGAGCATCGCGGCCCGGTCCGCGTCGAGCCGATCAGTTGGCCGCGCCTTGGTGGTGCGCACCACGTGCTGGTTCGCACCGGTCAGCCAGTCGTCGAGCTGGTCGTTGAAGTCCGCTGGCGAAGCGAAGGAACGGCCCGGCATGAACGACTTCTCGAACCAGCCGTTACGGCGTTCCACGATCCCCTTCGACTCAGGGTCACGCGGCCGCAGCAACACCAGCTTCGTGGCCAGGGTGCCCATGAACGCGGGCACGCCCTCGGCCCGGTGCGGGCCGCGGCCGATGCCCCGTTCGTTGTCCCAGATCAACCGGCGAGGAACCCCGCCGAGTTGCTGGAGCAGCTGCCAGGTGCCGAGCAGCAGGTCCTCGGTCGTCTTGGTCGGGATCATCCGGGCCAGCACGAACCTCGAGTAGGCCGCGGTCATCACCAGCACCGGCAACAGGGTGCTCATGCCGTTCTCCAGCGGGATCTTCTTCGGCGGGAACCACAAGTCGCACTGAGCCGCG
Organism: Propionibacteriaceae bacterium; assembly: GCA_020438595.1. The sequence goes on from JAGQUI010000143.1 coordinate 5,014, forward strand.
TCGCCGGCCTCCCAGGTCAGCCGGTCGGCCGGATCGACCCGGCGATGCTCGGGCCGCAGCCGGGCCACGTTCTCCCGGAACCAGGTCATCGATCCGGTCCAGCCGACCCGCTCCGCGATCACCGTCGCCGGCAGGTCCGGGAAGTCCTCCAGCAACGCCCGCACCCGCGGCTCGAACGCCACGAACGACGTCGCTGCTGACCTGCGCACATACCTCGGCGGCGCGTCAGAGGCGACCGCCTTCACCACCGTTGTCCGCGAGATCCCCAACCGCCGAGCGATCGCCGCATGCGGCTCACCCTCCGCAGCCAGCCTCCTGATCAGTGCCCAGTCCTCCAAGGTGATCACTCTCCGATCGTCGTCGAGTGTTCACTTTTCACCGTCGAAACTGTTCAGTTTTCGACCGTCGCCGACAGGGCCCGTGCGCGGGACCACTCGGGCGTCGTTGTGGCCGCGTGAAGCAGGTATTGGGGCACCTACTGGCGACCCGATCCCCTTATGGCCGCCTGAAGCAGCTAATCAGCGCCTCGGGAGGCCCCATAAGCTGCGTGGAGCGGCAAGAACGCGATTGGGCGCCTGCTCCGCCGCTCATAAGCTGCCTGAAGCGGCCAAAACCTCACGATCATGCCGCACTGGCCCGCCGGATCCGGGGGGCGTGGAAGCCGCAGTGAGGCAGCCGATTTCGGAGGCCTTGCCCGCGTCCTTGCGGACGCGGTTCACAAAGCGGAGATCAGCCGCCCGTTCCGTCCGGCGCGTTCGATGATCTCGCTGCGCAACTGCTGCCTCTCGCTGTCGGAGGTCGACGAGAGGAGCCGGCAGCCGTCCTCCCACGCGCTGTCGCGCCACGTGGTCACGAGGCGGCGGAAGAGCCACTCATCGCTGGGGCCGAGCAGCCGGTCTAGGACGCCCAGCACAGGGTCTCGTGCGTTCACCAGTTCTTCCTGCATCCGGTCCACGAGGAGCGCGATGACATTGTTCACGGCGAGGTAGTCCGCACGCCGAACCTGCCGGACCTCCTCACCCAGGCTGTTCCAGTCGGACATCACATCGCACAGGGCGAACACGAGATCGTTGTTGATGTGGGCGTTGATGCCCAGCATGATCAGCTGCAGGTGGTGCTCGCTGCGCGAGCAGGCCTCGAACGCTTCGGTCCAGGCGGGTGGGCAGGCGCCGCCCGACTCCGAGTCGCGCACGGCGTCGAGGTAGTAGTCGGTGAACCGCCCCACGAGCCGGCCCACCCACGGGTTGTCCAGGAAGGTGCCGGCATTCACCTCCGCCACCATCGCCGCGGTCATCATCGCGTAGGTATCGGCGAAGTAGTGCCGGTTGTCGCCGGCCAGGTGCCAGCTGCGGGCGAGAGCGGCGACGCGCAACTCGGTCAGCCGGTCCGCCGGCGTCGCATCCATGCCCACAAGATAGCTTCCGCCCCCGGGTTCTGCTCAGATCCGAGTCGGGGCCGGGAAGGGACGAGTCTCGACGAGGATCGCGTCAGCGATCCGAGGAATAGAACCGGCCCAGGAACTCCGCCTTGAACTCGGCGAACCGACCCGCATCGATGCTGGCGCGGATGTCGTCCACGAGGCGCACCGTGAACCGCTCGTTGTGGATCGTGGCCAGGGTGGCGCCCAGCATCTCCTTCGCCTTGAACAGGTGGTGCAGGTAGGCGCGGGTGTAGTGGGCGCAGGTGTAGCAGTCGCAGCCCTCTTCGAGCGGACGGAAGTCGCGCCGGCTGCCCGCGGTGTTCACGTTGTACCGTCCATCGGCGGTGTAGATCGCCGCGTTGCGCGCCACCCGGGACGGCATCACGCAGTCGAAGGTGTCCGCGCCCGCCTCGATGGCGGCGAAGAAGTCGTCCGGCTCGGAGATGCCGAG
>JAGQUI010000144.1 GCA_020438595.1 Propionibacteriaceae bacterium
TGGGCAGGCCCAGCCAGAGCAGTCGCCGGCCCCGCTCCCGGGTGGCGCCGGCCTGGGTGAGCGCCAGCACCGCCAGCGCCGCGACCAGGAACACTCCGGACACCCGGACGGATGCCGCCACCGCGGCCAGGACGGCCGCCGCGCCCCACTGCTTCGCCGTCGCCCGCTCCCACGCCCAGAACGCGGCCGCGCAGAACACCGCCTCGGTGTAGGGCACCAGCGTGAACACCGCCGTCGGCGCCAGCAGCCACGCGATCGCCGCCGGCGCCCCGCCCAGCCGGTACAGCGCCGCAGCCGCGAAGCCGGACGCGAGCATCGCCAGCACCATCCCGACCGCCAGCACCGGCAGTCCGATCGACGACGCCAGCCGGACCAGCAGCGGCCAGCCCGGGAAGAACGCGATCGAGTTCGCCTCCGCGTAGCCGCGCTCGGCGATGCCCAGGTAGTGCGCCACGTCCCAGTTGCCGAAGACGTCGCGCGCGGCCCGGTGCTCGGTCACCATCACCCACACCGCCACGAGCAGCATGAGCAGCCGGGTGCCGAACCAGGTCTGCACGACCAGGCGGGCGTCGTCGTGCGGGTCGAGCCTCGACCCGCTGGACCTGCGGGAACGGGGGCTCGACCGGCTGGCCACGGCGCTCACAGCGACGGACGGCGCAGCAGCCGGGCCATCAACGGCGCGTCCGGCGCCTCGTCCAGCACCCCGCCGTCGGGGTCGTCCAGCCCCCCGGCCCGCACGATGTCGCGCCTCGGGTCGAGGATGTCGCGCACCACCCGGACGCACAGCCACAGCTGCACCCCGATCCGGGCCACGATCGCCAGCACGTACAGCCGGTCCTGGCCCGCCCCGTTGGTCAGCTGGCTGTCCAGGTGCCCCCAGACGGCGGCGAAGTAGGCCGTCTCTGCGACCGAGAACACGATCCAGTCCAGCCAGCGCGGCCGGGCCAGCACCAGCAGCGGCAGCAGCCAGAGCACGTACTGCGGCGAGTAGACCTTGTTCACCATCAGGAACAGCGCGACCATCAGGAACGCGCCCTGTGCCAGCCGGGGACGCCGCGGAGCCAGCAGCAGGATCAGGCAGATCACGATCGTGCCGGTCACCAGCAGCGCCGTGACCATCCTCGACACGCCCTGGATGTCGATGCTGAGCAGGCTCAGCGCGTACCAGATCGACCCGAGGTCGGCGCCGCGGTCGGCGTTGAACGTCCAGAAGTTCATCCAGCCGTCCGGAGTGGCCAGGTACACCGGCAGGTTCACCGCCAGCCAGGACCCGGCAGCGCCCAGGTAGGCGAGCAGCATCGCCCGGATCCGGTTCGACCTCAGGCACAGCACCGTGATCGGCACCAGCAGCAGGATCGGATACAGCTTCGCCGCCACCCCGAGTCCCAGCCAGAAGCCCGCCCAGAACGGCTTGCGCCGCGACCAGGCCAGCAGCGACAGCGCGGTGAGGGCGAGCACCAGGGCGTCCCAGTTGATCAGCCCGGCGGTCCAGATCGCCGGGGACGCCGCGATCATCAGCGTGTCCCACGGCCGGCTCAGCTGCAGGTGTGCCCAGATCAGCACGCCCATCAGCGCGAACAGGAGCACGGCGTTCACCCCGAAGAACAGGTTCGCCGCGTGCGAGACCTCCTCGCCGCTCAGGCCCGGCTGGCTCTTGCCGCCGAGGAACATCACGATCCGGCGGCTGAGTTCCATGAACCCGCCGGTGAGCACCGGGTACTCCAGGTCGGTCTGCAGGAACGGCACCTGGCCGTCCTTCAGCCCACGCCAGTAGTACAGGACCGGGATGTCGGAGTAGCACATCCAGGGCAGGTACTGGTCGCCCGAACTCTGGCAGGGCACCTGCCGCAGCATCACGATCAGCCACGACACCGTCAGCGTGAGGTACGCCCACGGCGCCGGCGAGAACCAGATCCCGCCACGGCGGGCGTGGCGGCCGAGCGGGCCGCCGAGTACCGCCGACAAGGCCGGAGCTGGGTTGGTCACCCCGCGATCCTATGGGCCCTTGCTCGTGCTGCCGGTCGGTTTCGGTGTGGTGGGTTGGGTCGTCGGCTCCGTGGTCGTCGGATCCGTGGTCGGATCGGACGTGGGCGGCTGGGTCGCGGTGGGCGCCTCGGTCGCCGTGGCCGTAGCCGTGGGCTTCGCGGAGTGGGTCTTCCTCGGCGTCGGCGACTGGGTGGACGTCCGCTTGGTCGGCAGGTCGAAGGCGATCTTGTCCTTGCCCTTCATCGCCGTCTTCATGTACTCCAGCCACGTGGACAGCGGCCACGTCGAGCCGTAGAAGCCGGTGCCGAGGTCGCCGGTGCCCTCCTTGCCCTTGACGTACATCACCGCGGTGGTGACCTGGCGGGTGAAGCCCACGAACCAGGCCGCCCGGGTCTGGCGCTGGGTGACCGTGCCGTACTTCGTCTTCACCGGGACGCCGTAGCCGACGGTTCCGGTCTTGCCGGCCACCGGCCAGCCCAGGTAGGCCGCCCGGGAGCCGGTGCCGTCCTGGGTCACCTTGGTCAGCGCGTAGGCCACGTCGGTCGCGACGTCCATGTCGATCGCCTGGGTGCCCTCGACATCCGCCTGGAACGCGCTCGTGCCACCGGCGTCGAACACCTCAGCGATCACGTGCGGGTCGTGGCGCAGGCCCTGGTTCGCGAACGTCGAGTAGGCGGACGCCTGGTTCAGCGGGCTCACCTCGGTGTTGCCGAGCGCGATCCGGTTGCTCAGGTCCCAGTGCCCGCCGGAGGGAAGGCCTGCGGCCTCGGCCATCTGCTGCACCTGCTCGGGCCCGTTGGGGATCTGGGTGACCAGGTCGACGAACGCCGAGTTCACCGAGTGCGTGAGCGCGTTCTGCAGCGTGATCCGGCCGTGGTTGCCGTCGGCGTTGCGCACCGGCACCGAGTCGCCCTTGGGCGTGAACGAGTTGCCGTTCAGCGTGTCGGTGAAGGTCCAGCCGTTGGCCAGCGCGGTGGCGAACGCGTACGGCTTGAACGTCGAACCGGTCGGACGCGGGTTCGTGGCCCAGTTCCACTGGCTCTGCAGGAAGTCCGGGCCGCCGTAGAGCGCGAGCACCCCGCCGGTGGCGTTGTCGATCGAGGCGAGGCCGGCGTGCAACTGCTTCGCGGCCTTCTTGCTGCCCCCGGCCGCCTGCAGGGTCAGCTTCTGGGCGGCCGAGACGGCGGCGTCCTGCAGCTTCGCGTCGAAGGTGGTGACCACCTTCAGCCCACCACCGCTGATCTCGCTCTCCGTGAACCCCTTCGCCAACAGCTCGTTCTTCACCATGGTCAGCAGGTAGCCCTTGGGCCCGCCGTAGGTGGAGTCCTGCTCGCGCTTGGGGAACTTCGGCAGTTCGGAGTAGATCTCCGCGCGCTCGGCGGACGTGATCGCGTCCATGTCGACCATGCCGTTCAGCGTGTACTGGTACCGCTCGAGCAGATCCGCGGCCTGTTGCTTGCCGTTGTCCGGGTCGAGGTTGCCGGGAGAGTTCACGATCGCGGCCAGCGCCACCGACTCGGCCAGGTCGAGCTTCGCCGCCGACTTCTGGAAGTACGCCTGGGCGGCCGCCTCGATGCCGTAGGCGCCACGTCCGAAGTAGACCGTGTTCAGGTAGCCCTCGAGGATGTCCTGCTTGGTCAGCGTCTGGCCCATCTTGGCGGCCAGCAGGAGTTCCTTCGCCTTGCGCGAGAAGCTCTTCTCCGAGGTCAGGTACATGATCTTGATGTACTGCTGGGTGATCGTGGACCCGCCGCCGGACGCCGTGACGTCGGCGGGGGCGAGGCCGACCAGGCCGAGCGCGGCGCGGAACAGGCCGGTGGCCGAGACGCCCGGGTCGGTCCAGAACGTGCGGTTCTCGGCCGCGACGATCGCGTCCTTCACGTCCTGAGGCATCGTGTCGTAGGGGATCGTCTGGCGGTTCTGCACCGAGAACGACCCGAGCTTCGTCTTGCCGTCGTTGTAGTAGACGAAGGTGGTGTTGGTCTTGAAGTCCGAGTTGGGGTCGGGCAGCTTGATCGAGGCGTACGCGTAGGCCACCGCCCCGGCGCCGATCACGCCCACGACCAGCAGGATCGACATGATCCACAGCGGGATGCGCACCCACAGGCTGCGTTTCTTCCTGCCCTTGCGGTTGGTCTTCGGGGCGTTCCGCACACCGGCGGAGCGCTTCGGGTCAGCCATAGATGTCCTCAACGGTCTTCTGCCGCCGGGGCGGGCGGCGCTTCACGCCGTCCCCCAGCAGATAGGAAGCGATCATGTGGTTCCAGCCGCAGTCGACGCACACCTCGACGACGCGGACGGTGAACTCGCCGAACTCGTTCTCCATCTCCTCCAGCTCGGCGGTGGACCGGATCCGCCCCGAGTACTGGCCGAGCTGGTCGCCGAACACGTAGTTCAGGTTGGTCAGGCGGGGCGCATCGCAGATCGGGCAGTGCACCGCCGATTCCTCACCGTGGTGCAGGGCGGCCCGGATGAGCAGGGGGTCCGCGTCGCACACATCGGTGCCCTCCAGCGAGCGCTGGGGTCGCTTCAGCGCCTGCAGCGTATTGCGCCGCTGCAGGGCGTAATCGACCTCTTCCCGCCGTGACCACATGGGTTCAAGGGTAAATGGGCGCCCGGAATTTCTCGATTCCGTGAGGGTGCGCTGAGCGTGCGCCACCGTCCGCTACCCCTGATCTTCGGACCACGGTCGTACGGCGGCCTCGCCGTCCCCGACCAGCGTCGGACGGCGCCAGCGCTACGGGATCCGGTCGCGGTCGACCGGTTCGGAGGCGGCGGCGTAGTAGGGCTCGATCGCCTGGTCGGCGAGGAACCAGCTCTCCCCGGTGTCGAGGAGCAGCGCCTGGCCGGCCTGCCAGCCGGCGAGCCGGTGCACCCGGATCGTGCGGGTGCCGCCGTCCGCGAGGTGCAGGACCAGGACGGTCACCGAGCGCTGGTCGAGCTGGCCGGTCTCGAACGTCCGCTCCGCCACGGAGAGCTCCGCCCACTCGTGGGTGCAACTGCCGTTCGCGGCGTCGGCGCCGACGGCCTGGTGATCGGCGGCCGGGTGGTCGGCGTAGTAGTTGTAGACGTCCAGGCCCGTGAGCGGGCCCGGGCACAGGCCGATCGTTGCGGTGCGGGCACAGCCGGTCAGGGCTGTCGCGGCCAGGACGAGCGCGGCGAGGCCAGCGCCGATGCGGCGAGTCATCCGACCACCGCCTTGGGCCGTTCGGCGGCGTCCACGGGGGTGCCCGTGAGCCCGGACGGCGAACCGTAGTCGGTCGCCTGCACCGTGCCGTCCGGCCAGACCAGGGTGTTCTGCGGGCCTCCCTCGCAGCTGAACGAGCAGAACAGGTGGGTGACCTCCCACGTCGAGCCGTCCCGCAGGTGGAACCGGAACCCGTCCGCGTCGGCACCGACCAGCGTGTCCGTGCCGAGGTTCGCCGGGGACGCCGGCAGGTCGGTGAGGTAGTCGACCCAGGTCGCGATCTCGCGCCGGTCGGTCAGGACGCTGAGCCTGACGTCGCTCGGCGAGCCGGCGTAGCGGTAGGTGTACACCTCGATCCGGTCCACGTCGGCGTAGCCGAAGCCGGGCACGATGTGCTCCGCCGTGTGGGTCGGCGGCGACGGGCAGCCGGTCAGGAGCAGCGCGAGGGCCACCACCGAACCGAGCCGCAGCGACCGTCGCACGGCGCCATCATGCCCGCCGGGCGGTGGGCGTGCCGGGCCGGCGCGGAACTCGTACGGGTCTCAGCTGCTCAGCTCGTCGGGCCGCAGGTGGTCGAGGCGGTTCAGCCACAGCACCCGGGCCTGGCCGGGGACGCCGTCGAGCTCGACCAGCACGTTGCCGGTGTTGCCGAGTTCGAGCCAGGTGGGCAGGTCGCCGTCGTCCGCGGGGGGCCAGTCGGCCAGCGCGCGCAGCAGGTACTGGCTGAACCAGGCGTGGGTGACCATCCCGACGGTCGTCCCCGAGTCGCCGAAGCGGTCCCGGAACTCGGCGGCGACGGCCAGGGCGCGCGCCCACGCGTCCCCCGGGAGCTCGAACGGACGCCGGTACCAGCCGTCGGCGTCCGCGTCCGCGGGCCACTGCAGCCGGTCGGTGATGCCGTGCAGGACGGCCGCCGGACTGCCCGGGACGGGCGTCCCCCGGGTGGACAGGCCGGTGTACGCACCGGTGTAGACCCCGTTCACCTCGTGCAGCAAGGTGTGCCCCCGCAACGGCAGGTCGAGCGCGTGCGCGAGCGGCGCAGCGGTCTCGACGGCGCGGTGCATCAGCGACGTGAACAGCACCTCGGGGCGGGGCAGGGCCCCGGCGGCCACGTGGTCGGCCAGCCGCTGCGCCTGCCGGCGGCCGAGGTCGGTGAGGTGCGGATCGGGCACCCGGTCCCTGCCGTGGCCGGTCTCGGCCTCCACCTGGTTGTTCGCGGACTGGCCGTGGCGGATCAGGAGCAGCTGCACGTCCGGCAGCCTACGGCCAGCCCGGCGACTCGAATTGCCCACTCGTCGCCCCGATCGGGCGGCCAGGGGCGGCCTCGGAGGCATCCACCGTGCAGATCCGCTCGCCCGGTCTCCCACCCCCCTTTTGGGCGCGTGGTCGCCCGGATGCCACAATGGGTCGCCGCGCGGGGCATTAGCTCAGTTGGTAGAGCACCTGCTTTGCAAGCAGGGGGTCAGGGGTTCGAGTCCCCTATGCTCCACCCCGCACCGGCGGTTCCACTAGCGTGGCTGCATGCAGATCCCGGACGACTACACCGACGCCCTCGTCGACGAGCTGGCGCCCTTCGGGTTCGAGTTCACCTCGGTCGCGGCCGGCGAGGACTGCGGCGTGGACGTCCTGTTCGAGGCGGACCCCGAGTCGTTCACCAGGGCCCACCCCGGGCTCGGCATCGAGGAGTCGTACGCGGACGACTG
>JAGQUI010000145.1 GCA_020438595.1 Propionibacteriaceae bacterium
GACGGTGGCGCGGCAGCGCACGTCCACCATCCGCATCTCGCCGGACGGGAGTCGCAGCGTGGCCATCCTGCCCTCGCGGGCGACCAGCTGGATCCGGGCACCGGCCGAGCGGCCGAGCTTCGCGCCGCCACCGGGGCGCAACTCGACGGCGTGCACCGTGGTGCCCACCGGGATGTTGCGCAGCGGCAGGTTGTTGCCGGGCTTGATGTCGGCACCCTCGCCCGCCTCGACGCTCGCGCCCTGGTTCAGCCCGAGCGGGGCGATGATGTAGCGCTTCTCGCCGTCGGCGTAGTGCAGCAGCGCGATCCGGGCGGTGCGGTTCGGGTCGTACTCGATGTGTGCGACCTTGGCCGGGACGCCGTCCTTGTCGTAGCGACGGAAGTCGATCATCCGGTAGGCCTGCTTGTGGCCGCCGCCGATGTGGCGGGTGGTGATCCGGCCGGAGTTGTTGCGGCCGCCGGTCTTCGGCTTGGAGGTGACCAGCGACTTCTCCGGGGTGGAGCGAGTCAGTTCGACGAAGTCGGCCACGCTCGAGCCGCGACGGCCCGGGGTGGTCGGCTTGTACTTACGGATACCCATGAGTTCGTTGTCCTATCTCGGCTCAGGCCAGGGGACCGGAGAAGATGTCGATGCGCTGGCCCTCGGCGATGCTCACGATGGCGCGCTTGGTGTCGGGACGCTTGCCCCAGCCGGCCCGGGTGCGCTTGCGCTTGCCCTGCCGGTTGCTGGTGTTGACGCTGGTCACGGTCACGCCGAACACCTGCTCGACCGCGATCTTGATCTCGGTCTTGTTGGCGTCCGGGGAGACGATGAACGTGTACTTGTTCTCGTCCAGCAGCCCGTAGCTCTTCTCGCTGACCACGGGGGCCAGCAGGATGTCGCGGTGGTCGCGGATCTTCAGTTCGCTCACTTGGCGGCCTCCTCGGTCTCCTCGGCGTCGGCCACCACGGTGACCTTGCCCTTGATCGGCCCGGCGACGAAGGCGGCCAGCGCGGCGGTGGTGAAGACCACGTCGTCGCTGACCAGCACGTCGTAGGCGTTCAGCTGGTCGACGGCCAGCGCATGCACGCTCGGCACGTTGCGCAGGCTCAGCCAGGCCACGTCCTCGTCGCGGTCGAGCACGACCAGCAGCTTGCTGCTGCCCACCTCGGCCAGCGCCTTCAGCGCCGCCTTCGTGGACGGGGTCTCACCGGTGACGATGCTCTCGACCACGTGGACGCGGCCGTCGCGGGCCCGGTCGGACAGCGCGCCGCGCAGGGCGGCAGCGATCATCTTCTTGGGCGTGCGCTGGGCGTAGCTGCGCGGCTGCGGGCCGTGCACGGTGCCACCGCCGGTCCACTGCGGGGCGCGGCGCGAACCCTGGCGGGCGCGGCCGGTGCCCTTCTGGCGCCACGGCTTGGCGCCGCCGCCGGCGACCTCGCCCCGGGTCTTGGTGGAGTGCGTGCCCTGGCGGGCCGCGGCCTGCTGGGCCACCACGACCTGGTGGATCAGCGGCACGTTGGTCTGGACGTCGAACAGTTCGCCCGGCAGGTCGGCCTTGGCCGACTTCGTGCCGAGCACGCTCACGGTGCGGGTCTCGCTCATGCCTGGGCTCCCTTCTTGGCCGCGCTGCGCAGCACGACGAGGGCGCCCTTGGGGCCGGGCACGGAGCCCTTGACCAGGATCAGCCCGCGTTCCGCGTCGACGGCGTGGACGGTCAGGTTCTGCACGGTCACCTTCTCGACACCCATCCGGCCGGCCATCCGGGTGCCCTTGAACACGTGGCCCGGGGTGGCGCAGGCGCCGATGGAGCCCGGTGAACGGTGCTTGCGGTGCACGCCGTGGCTGGCGCGCAGGCCGCCGAAGCCGTGCCGCTTCATCACGCCGGCGGTGCCCTTGCCCTTGGTGACGCCGGTGACGTCGACGACGTCGGCCTCGGCGAACACCGCGGCGGTCAGCTCCTGGCCGAGGGTGTAGGTGCTGGCGTCAGCGGTGCGCAGCTCGACGAGGTGCTTGCGCGGGGTGACGCCGGCCTTCTCGAAGTGCCCGGCGGCGGGCTTGGTGACGTTCTTGGCCTTCACCGCACCGAAGCCGAGCTGGACGGCGGAGTAGCCGTCGACGTCGGCGGTGCGCACCTGCGTGACCACGCAGGGACCGGCCTGGATCACGGTCACGGGGACGATTCGGTTCTCGGCGTCCCAGACCTGGGTCATGCCGAGCTTGGTGCCCAGCAGCCCCTTCACGTTGTTGTCGCTCATCTCGCCTGACCTCACGGAAGCTTGATCTCGATGTCGACACCGGCCGGAAGGTCGAGCCGCATCAGCGAGTCGACGGTCTTCGGCGTCGGGTCGAGGATGTCGATGAGCCGCTTGTGGGTGCGCATCTCGAAGTGCTCGCGGCTGTCCTTGTACTTGTGCGGAGAACGGATCACGCAGAACACGTTCTTCTCGGTCGGCAGGGGCACGGGGCCCGCCACCTTGGCGCCGGTACGGGTCACGGTGTCGACGATCTTCTTCGCCGAGGAGTCAATGACCTCGTGGTCGTAGGCCCGGAGTCGGATCCGGATCTTCTGTCCCGCCACTGGTTCGTCCTTCTTCTCGTCGTACTCCCCCGGTGCATCTTCCGGAGAAGCTTCGTTCCTCCGACCCCCGGGGTCGGGCGTGTCGGGCTGGTTCTGGGCCGCGCATGACCGATCTTTGAAGGGTCGTGGTAGGGCCCGGCGCGTCAGCACCAGACTTGCCGGGGGGCCGCCAGAGCAGGCGTCCCCGTCGGAGCAACCTGTCGATTCTTTCATGCTGGGCGCCGCGTTGCAAAATCCCCTCACTGGGGCAGCATTGCCCGGGTGAGCAACGCGTCGATCGAGCCTGCGCAGGCCGTCCACGCCACCCGGATCGGGCTGGGCGTGGCGCTCGGGCTGATCGCCTCACTGACGTTCGCGACGTCGGGCACCTTCGCCCGTCCGCTGCTGTCGGCGGGGTGGACGCCGGGTGCCGCGGTGTTCTGGAGGGTCGCCCTCGCCGCCGTCCTGCTGCTGCCCGTCGGGTTGTGGGTGATGCGCGGCCGGCTGCGCGAGGTCGTCGCGGAGTGGCGCACGATCGTGGCGTTCGGCGCGCTGGCCGTCGCGACCGCCCAGCTGATGTACTTCGCCGCCGTCTCCCGGATGAGCGTGAGCGTCGCGCTGCTGATCGAGTACCTCGCGCCGGTCGCGCTGGTGCTGCTCGCCTGGGTGCGGTCCCGGCACGCGCCGTCCCGGCTGGTGATCGCGGGGACGCTGACCAGCCTGGCCGGACTCGTCCTCGTCCTCGACCTCACCGGGGCCAGCGTCGATCCGCTCGGCGTGCTGTTCGGGCTGCTGGCCATGGTGGGCGCCGCCGCCTACTTCCTGCTCGGCGCGCGGCCGACCCGACTGCACGCGTTGGCCCTGCCCGCGTTCGGCCTCCCGGTCGGCGCCGTCGTGCTCGGCCTCGCCGTGCTGCTCGGCGCACTCCCCTACTCCGCGCCGCTGGTCGACGTGCAGCTGATGGGTGCGGCCGTGCCCTGGTGGGTGCCGCTCAGCGTGGTCGTGGTCGCCGCCACTGTGCTGGCCTACGCCTTCGGGGTTGCGGGGATCGCCCTGATGGGCGAACGGCTGGCCAGCTTCGTCAGCCTCTCGGAGGTGCTGTTCGCCGCCCTGATCGCCGCGATCGTCCTCGGCGAGGTGCCGGCACCGATCCAGCTCCTCGGCGGGCTGCTGATCGTCGCCGGCGTGGTGCTGGTCCGGATCTCCAGTGGACGGGCACCAGCGGGCCTGCCCACGCTCCCCGACGAACTGGAGGCGGCAGGGGCCACCCCTCCCACGGCCGGGCCCGGCAGCACTGACCGACACTGACCGGGAGATCCGGGCGACCGCGCCGGATCGGCGGCGTTGGCCATCCTTGCGGCGCACGGGGATCTTGTGGCGGCAGTGATCTCGTTCCGGGTGCATCGACATCCCGGCAACCGTGACCGGTTCATGGTTGTGGTTGCCCGTCTGGCGAGGAAGGAAGTACCCGTGGCCAAACACCCGTACTCGGAGGTAGCTGCCGAGGTCGTCCGGATCATCGACGGGGGTTCGCTCGGTATCCCCCGCGGCCACGGCGCGAACCTGGCGTTCAAGGATCTCGCCAACTCCTGCATCACCCAGGCCTGCTACTTCAGTGATCGCGCCGGCGACACCGCCTCAACGAGGCTCTTCGCGAACTGGCCACCAACGCGCCCGGCAAGGCGTACCAACCGATGCCACGCGCACGTGACGGCAGCATGCTCAAGAACCTGTTCGCCGACCCCGCAGCCGACCATGACCTGCGCGTCGGCGAGGCGCTGAGCGACATCGCCCGGCTGGCGACGATGTGGGTCCTCGGCAGCCCCAACCCGGACGGGACGCCCGCGGCGATCACCGCCGCCATCGACGCCACCATCGCCGGCACCCTCGGTCTGAAGAAGTGGCAGCCCTGGCGCTAGTCGGTCACGCCCCGGGCCTGCTGTGACCGCGCCCGCAGCTGGGCACCGATCGTCCGGCTCACGTCGAGGTCGATCAGCTGCAGGTTCGCCACGCCATCCTCGCTGCCAGGAACAGCGGCACGGTGCCCGCCGGATCCCCGGCGTCCAGCCTCATCGCGGCAGCCGTCGCCACACCGCCCGCGGCACGAGCCGGGCGATCGCGAACATCACCCGCAGCTGCCACGGGATCCACAGGTCCACGCCCTTCCCCCGGCGGATCCTCGCCACCACCGCGTCGGCGACCTGGTCGGGGGTGGAGGAGAACGGCGCGGGCTCCATGCCCGCGGTCATCCGGCCGATCACGAAGCCGGGCCGGGCGATGACCAGGTGCACGCCGCTGCCGTGCAGGGCGTCCGCGAGCCCGGACGCGAACCCGTCCAGCCCCGCCTTCGCCGAGCCGTACACGTAGTTGGCCCGGCGCACGCGCGCGCCCGCGACGGAGGAGAAGGCGACCAGCGTCCCCCGGCCGCGCTGCCGCATCCGCCCGGCCAGCACGGTGAGCAGCGCGGCCTGGGCCACGAAATCGGTGTGCAGCAGCGCCGCAGCGGCACCGGAGTCGCGCTCGGCCAACTCCTGGTCACCCAGCACCCCGAAGGCGAGCACGGCCACGTCGATCGGGCCCACGCGCCCCTCGATGTCGGCGACCACGCCGGGTTGCGCGGCGACGTCGTCGGCGTCGAAGTCGATCGTCTCCACCCGCGCCGCGCCGGCCTCGCGGCAGGCGGCCACCGCGTCGTCCAGCGGGCCGGGACGCGCGGCCAGCACGACGCTCGCACCGGGCGCCAGCCGGGTGGCCACCGCCAGCCCGATCTCGCTGCGTCCGCCGAAGACGGCGACGACCTCGCTCACAGCAGTGCGGCCAGCTTCGCCATCCGGACCAGCGACGACTCCCGCCCCAGCAGTTCCATCGACTCGAACAGCGGCGGGGAGACATTCGATCCGGTCACGGCCAGCCGCACCGGCCCGAACGCGAACTTCGGCTTGATGCCGAGGCCGTCGACGAGCGCCTCGCGCAGCGCCGCCTGGATGGCCTCGTGGTTCCACTCCCCCAGCCCGGTCAGCGCGTCCGTCGCGGCGGCGACCACCTGCGCGGCGTCGGGGCCGGCCTTGGCCAGGGCGTCGGGGTCGATCACCAGGTCGTCGTCGGCGGTGAACAGGTAGGCCAGCTTCGGCACGGCCTCGCCGAGCAGCACCAGCCGCTCCTGCACCAGCGGGACGGCCCGGCGCAACAGGTCCACGTCGGCGGCCGAGGGCTGCGTCCACTGGCCCTCGCGGACGGCGAACTCGACCACGCGGTCGGCCAGTTCGTCGGCCGACAACGCCCGGATGTAGTGCCCGTTCAGCGCGTTCAGCTTGGCCAGGTCGAAGATCGGGCCGGTGGTGTTCACCTTCGCCCAGTCGAACGCCGCCACGAACTCCTCGAACGACGCCACGTCCTCGCCCTCGACCACCGGCGGGTAGGCCAGCAACTGCAGGAAGTTGCGCAGAGCCTCCGGCAGGTAGCCCTGTTCGAGGAACCAGGTCAGCCGCGCGGCCGGGTTCTTGCGCTTGGAGATCTTGGACTTGTCGGTGTTGCGCAGCAGCGGCATGTGCGCGAACGCCGGCTCGGCCCAGCCCAGCCAGCGGTACAGCAGCAGGTGCTTGGGGGTGGAGGAGATCCACTCCTCGCCGCGCACCACGTGCGTGATCCCCATCAGGTGGTCGTCCACGACGACCGCGAGGTGGTAGGTCGGGAAGCCGTCCGCCTTCAGGATCACCTGGTCGTCGGGACGCGGCGCGCTCACCTCGCCGCGGATCACGTCGGTGAAGGTCAGCTCGACGTCGTCGGGGACCAGCATCCGCACCACCGGCGTCTCGCTGAACCCGGGCAGCTGGGCACGCTCCTCGCGGGTCCTGCCGTAGCAGAGCCGGTCGTAGCCGGTGACCGCGGCCTTGCTCGCCTGCTGCTCGGCCCGCAGCTCGGCCAACCGCTCGGTGGAGCACCAGCAGTAGTAGGCGTGGCCGGCCTCGACCAGCTGGTCGACGAACGGGCGGTAGGTGTCGAGCCGCTCGGACTGCCGGTACGGCGCGTAGGGGCCGCCGATGTCGGGGCCCTCGCTCCAGTCCAGGCCCAGCCAGTGCAGCGTGTCGTAGATCTGCTGCTCCGAGGACGCCACGTAGCGGGCGCGGTCGGTGTCCTCGATCCGCAGCACGAATGCCCCGCCGGTGGCGCGGGCGTAGGCGAGGTTGAACAGGGACATGTAGGCCGTGCCGACGTGCGGGTCGCCGGTCGGCGACGGCGCCACGCGGAGGCGGGCTGGGCTGGCAGTCATAGCCGGATCAGCCTACCGAACCGCCGAACGCCTCCGGTTCGGTCGAAC
>JAGQUI010000146.1 GCA_020438595.1 Propionibacteriaceae bacterium
GGCCGGCGGCGGTCGCACGCCGCACCACCTCCGCGAAGCGCTCCACGGGCCAGAGGTTGGCGGGCTCGCCGTTGCGCAGCCGGCGCCGGGTGCGCTCGCGCGGGGCGCGCTCCTTGCGGTCCTTGTGGTCCTTGTGGTGGTGGCCGTCCTTGTGGTGGCCACCCTTGTTCCGGTCGTCGCGACGCTCCCGCGGCGGGGCGTCGACCAGCCGGCCGCGCGTGCCCTCGGGAATGCCGAGGTCGCTGAACAGGTGCGCCGAGGTCGAGTAGGTCTCGGGAACCTCGGGGAAGTCCAGTTCGAGCGCCCGGTTGATCACCTTCCAGCGGGTCACGTCCGCCCAGTCGACCAGGGTCACGGCGGTGCCCTTCGCGCCCGCCCGGCCGGTGCGGCCGATCCGGTGCACGTAGGTCATCTCCGAGTCCGGGCACTCGTAGTTGATCACGTGGCTGACGTCGGTGATGTCGATGCCGCGCGCGGCCACGTCGGTGGCGACCAGCACGGACACCTTGCCCTCGCGGAACTTCTTCAGGGCCTTCTCACGCGCCACCTGGTTCAGGTCGCCGTGGATCGAGGTGGCTTTGAAACCCCGGTCCTCGAGCTCGTCGGACAGCCGCTGGGCGGCCCGCTTGGTGCGGGTGAAGATCATGGTCCGGGTGCACTCCGGCGCCTGCAGGATGCGTCCGATGATCTCGGGCTTGTCCAGGTCGTGCGCCTGGTAGACGAACTGGGTGGTGTCGGGGACGGTGAGCTGGGCGTCATGGCTCTCGGCGCGCACGTTCACCGGCTGGTTCAGGTGCATCCGGGCCAGCGCGACGACCGCGGCCGGCATGGTCGCGCTGAACAGCAGCGTCTGGCGCGACTTCGGGGTCTTGCCGATCAGGCGCTCCACGTCGGGCAGGAAGCCGAGGTCGAGCATCTCGTCGGCCTCGTCGAGCACCAGGACGCGCACGTGGGAGAGGTCGAGCGAGCGGCGATTCGCCAGGTCGAGCAGGCGCCCGGGCGTGCCGACGACCACGTCGACGCCGGACGCGAGCGCGTCGAGCTGCGGCTCGTAGCCGACCCCGCCGTAGACGGTGAGGACGCGCGCCTCGCGCACGGTGGATGCGTCCGCGAGGTCGCGGGCGACCTGCAGGGCGAGCTCACGGGTTGGGCACATCACGAGCGCCTGCGGGGCGCCCGGCACCAGCAGGTCGGCGTACTCCGGGTCGGTGGGGACGGCGATGCGCTGCAGCAGGCTGACGCCGAACGCCAGCGTCTTGCCGGTGCCCGTGCGGGCCTGGCCGATCATGTCGGTGCCTGCGACCGCGATCGGGATGGCGAGCGACTGGATCGGGAACGGGTGCACGATGCCCAGCTGCGCCAGGGCCTCGGTGATCTCGGGGATGACGCCCAGGTCGCCGAAGGTGTGTTCGGGGTCGGCCGCGGGCATGGTCTCGGTGATGGTGTCGGTCAGGGTCATGCCTTATCTGTTGCTGCAGCCGGCTACGGCGCAGACATATCGGACCGCCGGCGGCGCGCGTTCGGCCGCTCGAGGCAGGCACGCACAACTGATGTGCTGCGGGGACAGTCTAGCGTGCCCGGCCTTCGCGGCCCGCAGCGGCGTGGCGCGGCCGGATCAGGCGGGGAGGATCAGACGGTGCCGAAGCCGACCGGGCGGGTCTTCTCCTGGCCGAGGTCGATGTAGGCGACCTTGTCGGCCGGCACGAGCACGCGACGGCCCTTCTCGTCGGTGAGGGCGAGCATGGTGCCGTCGGTGAGCGCCTTGCGCAGGTCGGCCTCGACCTCGGCGCCGGTGGCCTCGGTCTCCACCGTGAGTTCACGGGCCACGTTCTGAATGCCGATCTTGATCTCCACCGGTTCCTCCTCGTTGGTGCGTGCGCCAAGCTACCAGCGCGGATCGTGCGGGCGGGTGCCCGTACGCCGAGAGCGCAACGGGTGGCTCAGTCGGCGAGGGCCTCGGCCTCGTCCTCGGTGGCGCGACGCACGACGATCCGGGTCCAGGCGCCCACGTAGATGCGCTGGCCCGGGCTCAGCTCCACGCGTCCCTGCGGGATCGGCATGGCGGGCAGCGGGCCCGCGGCGCCGCCGACGAAGGTGCCGTTCGCGGAGTCGAGGTCCTCGATCCACCAGCGGGTGCCGTCGGTGGTGAGCATGGCGTGGCGCCGGCTGCAACCGGTGTCGAGCTCGCAGTCGACGTCGGGGAAGATGCCCCGGCTGTGCGAGACGCGCCCGATCAGGTTGCTCTCCTTCACCAGCGGCACGATGTCGGGCAGGCCGGGCGACGGCAGCGGATCCGTCGAGCCCTGGGCGGCGTACCAGTCCGGGTCGATCCACAGCTCGGCCACCCACTCCACCGCGGAACTCGCCGGGACGGCGGCAGCGACCTCGCCGGCCACGGGGGCCTCGCCGGCCACGGGGGCCTCGACCGCGACGGCGGGCGACTCGGCGTCGAAGTCGGCCTCCGGGTCGCCCTCGGTGACCACGTCGTGGGTGGCGGCGACCTCGTGCGGATGTGGTGCCTCGGCCTCGGCCATCGGGGTGGCCGCAGGCGCAGGATCCTCGGGAACGGGGACGGGGGCGGCCTCCCCGGGAACGGAAGCAGCTACCTCGGGCGCCGGCAGGCCGGGCCAGGCCACCGGCGGTGCCTCCGGGCTCGCCGGGGGCATGGCGCCCGTCGTGAAGTCGAAGCCGCACGCCTCGCAGAACAGCGCGTCCGCCACGTTCGGGGTCTGGCAGTGCGGGCACACCACCGGGGTCGGTGCGGCCGCCGCCGGGGCCGGCGGCGCAGCCTCCTGGCCCGCGGCCACCGGCAGTCCGCAGGTGTCGCAGAAGTCGGTCTGGCTCGTCTCGTGCCCGGCCGGACAGATCGGCATGTCAGCCCCTGATCCTCGTGGTCTTGGTCGACGCCGTGTCCAGTGCCATCTCGTCGGCTTTCTCCACGGCCTTCTTCAACCTCACGGTACCCGTACGGGCGTCGGCGATATCGACGACCTTCCGCAGCTTGGAGGTGGCTTCGGTGTTGCCGGTCTCGGTGGCCAGCTGGACGGCGCGGCCCAGCTTCGTGGTGGCGGTCGCCTCGTCGCCCACGGCCTTCGCGGCGAGGCCCTCCTGGATCACCTGGGCGAGTTCGGCCTGCCCGGTGTAGTGCGCCACCTCCGGGTTGATCTGGGCGGTCAGGTTCGTGTCGGACGACCACTTCGCCTTGACCAGTCCCTGGGTGAGCAGGTCGGCACCGACGGCGAGCTGGACGCGCGCGGCGAGCTGCTCCTGGCCGACCGACTTCGCGGCCAGCCGCACCGCCACGTGGTAGTCGCGCTCCTCGTCCGCCCAGGCGCCGGTCGGGTAGCTCATGGTCAGCTGGTTCACCGGCGTGCCGCGGTGGGTGAGGTCCTCGACGGTCGGCGAGACCTGCCGGATGAACAGCACCTGCGCGCCCTGCGGGATCCACACGCGCAGGTCGGCGTTGGCCACGCCCCGGGCCATCGACTGGCGCATCAGCTCGGCGAACACGGCGCTCATCTGGCCGGGATCGCCGATGATGTCGACCGTGCCCAGCATCGCCTGGGCGATCTTGCGGATCTCGGCCACCTTCCAGTCCACGCCGACACCGCGCGCGTCCACCTGGAAGTCACCGGCGCAGTTCGCGATCGCCGCATCCAGCTGGGTGGAGGTCTCGTTGTGGTTCTCGCCGTCGGTGAGCAGGATGACGTGCTTCTGGGCGAGGTTGCCGATGGAGGCGAACAGTGCCTTGCACAGGTTCAGCCAGGTGCCCATCGCCGTGCCGCCCTCGGCCCGGAAGAAGCTGATCGCGCGCCGGGCCTCGGCCCGTGTCCGTGCGTCCATCCGGACCATTCCCGCGCCGGTCTGCACCATCGGATAGGCGAGGTAGGCCTTGTGGTTCCCGGCGACGACGGCGAAGTAGGTGCCGTCGAGAATGTTGTCGAGCGCGATCATCGCCGCCTGCTTCGCGGCGTTCATGTTGGCGACGCCCATCGAGCCGGACGTGTCGACCACCACGATCTCGCCGGCGTCCCCACTGCCCGTCCGCCCGGCCGAGCCGGCGCCGGTGCAGCGGATCGTCACGATCGCGTTGACGTCGGTGCCGCCGTCGGGCAGGAACTCGTTCTGGTAGACGGCGGAGGTGAACTCAGCCATGCTCCGGCTGCTCCTTCGGTCGGTCGGTGGGGGCCGCCCCCAGACTACCGGGCACCGCAGCAGCCTCCGGGGCGGGGACGCGGGCGAGCGCGACGGTCACGTTGTCGTGCCCGCCGCGGCCGTTCGCCCAGGCGACCAGGTGCTGCGCCACCGTGAGCGGATCGCCGTCCGCGGGGAACGCGGCAGCCAGCTCGTCGGGGGTCGAGGCGTAGTTCCACAGGCCGTCGGTGCAGACGACGAGCCAGCCCGGTCCGGCGACCTCGAGGACGCCGGTGCGCGGTGTGGTGTCGACCGAGTCGCGGCCCAGCCACTTCGTGATCGCGTGCCCGCGAGGCAGCGACTCGGCCTCTTCCCGGGGCATGCCCTCGGCGATGAACGCCTGGGCCATCGAGTCGTCGAGGCTGAGCAGCCGGTTCCCGCCGGCGCCGAGGAAGTAGACGCGCGAGTCGCCGAGGTTGGCGAAGTGGACGCGGTTCGCGACGACGACCGCCGCGGCGAACGTGGCGGACGCGGCGTTCGTGCTGTCCGGTGCGGTGGTGGCGACCACGGCCCGGTTGGCCTCGGTGGTGGCCTCGACCAGCGCCTGCGCCATCGCCGCGTCGGCGCTCGCATCGGCGGACCCGCCCGGGACGCTGCGGGCCGAGAGCACGTCGCAGGCACGTCCGGCCGCGGCCATCGCGGCCACGTCGGAGTCGACGCTGGTGGACACCCCGTCGCAGACCACCAGCACCGCCCGGTCGCCCTGCGCCCACAGCGCCATCGCGTCCTCGTTGCGGTGGTGCTGGACGCCGCGGTCGCAGACCCCGGCCACCCACGGGGCCGGCGCCGAGGTGAAGTGGTCGCGCAGGCTGGGCGCCTTCGCGCCGCAGGTCTGGCAGTACCCGTCCGCGCCGACGCTGCCGCCGCAGGCCGGGCAGGCGACCACCTGGCTGGCCCGGGCGCCCAGCCGCCGGGTCTGGGCGGAGGGCCCGTCCGGCGATGGCGCCGCCGCGGCCGCGGGCACCGAGGTGGGCAGCAGCGGGCCGCCGCAGGCCTCGCAGTACCAGGCGGACGGATCCACCGGACGGCCGCAGGTGGGGCAGGTGGGCCGGGGGTGGTTCGGCTCCTCCGGGGCCGGTGCGGCTTCGGCGGGGTTCGGTTCGCGGGGCAGGCCCTCGTCCATCACGGGCCACTCGGGTGGGGTCACAGCAGGCTCCAGGGACGCAGGGAGTTGGCCACGTCGACGTACCCGGCGCGCTGCGCGGGTTTCTCGGCCAGCCGGCCCAGTTCGCGGTACGTCGCCGCGAGCTGCTCGCGGATCATCACCGGGGTCTGGGTCTCGCCACCGAGCGTGAACGAGCCGGTGCCGGCCAGGGTCAGCGCGCGCCGGTAGAGCAGCGCGCGGTACTCGGCGTCGGTCTTCGGGTCGACCTTCGCCTGGGTGAGCGCGCGGAAGGCCTCGTCGAGGCCGGCGGCGTCCGTGGCCAGCGCGACCAGGTGCCGGGCCTTGAGCCGCTGCGACTCCGGGTAACCGCGGGACGTGCTCGGCACCAGTTCGAGCGCGGCCAGCGAGCCCGGCAGGTCGTTGCGGGCCGCGCGCACCCGGGCGAGGCCGAAGGCCGCGGGCGTGACGTACGCAGCGTCCGTGCTGGCGCAGGTGCGGTACAGGGTCTCTGAGATGTCCAGTTCGCCGCCGAGCTCGCAGGCCACGGCGAGCGCCAGCTTGGGCGCGAGTTCGCCGGGCACCTGCCCGTAGACGGCGTTGAACGAGCTCTGCGCGGTGCGGTAGTCGCGGGCCTGCAGCGCGCCCAGCCCGGCCAGCCAGACCGCCCGCCACTCCCACGGGTCGTTGGTGAGCAGGCGCCGGACGCACTCGTCCACCAGCTGGGGGTTGTTCGCCTCGAGCGCGGCCTGGCCGCGGGCCAGCAGCACCCCGGGTGAGACCGCAGGGGGAGCCGACAGCGCGGCCAGGCGCTGCACCGGGTCCTCGGCGCTGATCCGGGACAGCCAGGCCGCCTGCGGGTCGGACGGGTCGGGCCGCAGCTGGGGCAGCTGCCGCCCCCCGCGCTGGTCGCCGGCCACCGTGGGTCCCTCGAACAGCACCGAGGTGGACGTGGTGGTGCCGACGCCCGGCGTCGCGTCCGCGACGACCTCGCGCAGCACGCCGAGCATCTGCAGCCGGAGTTCCTCCGCAGAGGTGAACCGGTCGTTCGGGTCGGTGGCGCACGCCTTCAGCAGCAGCCGGTACAGCGAGTCGTGCGCGGCGAACGCGGGCAGTTCCTCCGCCGGCGGGATCCTGAACTCGTAGGTGGACTGGTAGCCCGGCACGTCCGAGGTGAGCACCATCAGCGTCCGGCCCACCGTGAAGATGTCGGACGCGATGGACGGCCCGAGCGTGGCCACCTCGGGGGCCTGGTAGCCGACCGTGCCGTAGATCGCGGAGTCCTCGTCGCCGATGTGCCGCACGCCGCCGAGGTCGATCAGCTTCAGCGAGTCGCCGACCTGGATCACGTTGTCCGGCTTGAAGTCGCAGTACAGCAGGCCGAGCTCGTGCAGGTAGCCGAACGCGGGCAGGATCTCGATCAGGAACGCCAGCGCCTGGTCGACCGGCAGCGGGTCGATCTCGCCGTGGTTGGCCGTCATCCGCTGCTTCAGCAGCTGCTTCAGCGAGCGGCCGC